>JAFDCW010000369.1 GCA_019312705.1 Deltaproteobacteria bacterium | reverse complement strand
GCGGATATGCGTGCGACGGGGCGGGCGGCGACGGTTGCGTTCTCGTCTGCGTTCTGGTCTGCGAAGAGTCGTGGGCGCGGGGGCGGTTCGGAGGGAGTGGCGAGCAGGGCGAGTTGCTCGACCTCAGCGGCCCCGAGCACGTCGGCGCGCGGGGTCTGTGTCGTCAAGAGCACTTCGTCGAAGTCCGCGGCCGAGAGGCGCACGGTCGCGTTCCCCCGGGGCGGGGTCCAGTGGAGCAAAGTCTGGGCCTCGGTCTCGTCGAACGGAGCGAGAGCCCGTTCCATGTCACCAGCATTCTGCCAACGGGCGTCGCGATCGGCCGTGAGGCCGCGCTCGATGATGGTGGCGAGGGGGATGAGATCGGGCCGCAGCTCCCCGAGGGGCACCCGGTCACCGGTCAGGATTTTCGGGACGACCTTCGCGAGGGAACCGCTGCCGAAGGGCGGTTGGCCAACGAGCAACGTGTGCAGGGTCGCCGCGAGGCTGTAGACGTCGGCGCGCCCGTCGAGCGCCTTGCCTGCGAGTTGCTCCGGCGGCATGTACGCGGGGGTGCCGAGGATGGTTCCCGCTGTGGTGAGACGCGTATAGGTATCGCTATAGTTGAAAACCGCGATGCCAAAGTCGACGAGCTTGGCCACGTCCACTCCGTCGCGTCGGACCACCATGACGTTGGCGGGCTTCACGTCGCGATGCAAAAGCCCGATCCCGTGAGCCGCGTCGAGGGCGGCCAGCACCTGTCGTCCGATGCGGGCGACCTCGGGCCCGGTGAATACGTGTTTGCGCTTCCGCATGTGCCGAAGGCTCGCGCCCTCGAGGAGCTCCATCGCGAACCAGGCGAGCTCCTCGTCCGGGCCGCACATGCTTCGTGTCTCGACGATGTGCGGATGCGAGAGGACCATCGCGGCCTCAGCCTCACGGATGAAGCGGGCCAGACACTTGGCCTCCTTGGCCAGAGCCGGGTGCAGGACCTTCACGGCGACCGCGTCCCCCACCTGCCGGTCCGTGGCCCGAAAGACGGCACCCATTCCGCCCTGGTCGATGAACTCGTTCAGAACGAAACGATCTCGAAGCACCCTTCCCACGAGGTGCTCGTAGACGTCATGGGTTCGCACGAATCCTACGATATCACGACCCAGACCGCGTTCTGCCCAGATCCTGACGCCGGTGCTTCGCTGACCGACAGGCCCACCTCGCGGCAGCACGTCCCCCGCGCAATGGCGGCGCTCGACATCGCCGCCCCGGTCCTCCAACATCCGCGTCCATGGGGACGGGGATCGGAGGGCCACGGCCCGTAGCGCGGCGCTATGCCGACGCCGCCCTCGCGGCGCTCGTCGTCGCGATGGTCGGCATGATGATCGTGCCGCTGCCGACGGCGCTGCTCGACGTGCTGATCGCCAGCAACATCTCCCTCGCGGTGCTGCTGCTCCTGGTGAGCCTTTACATCAAAAACGGCGTGAGCCTGACGTCGTTCCCGACGATTCTTCTGATCACCACCCTCTATCGCCTCTCCCTCAACGTGTCGTCGACGCGCCTGATCCTACTCCAGGCCGACGCCGGAGACGTCATCCGGGCGTTCGGTGATTTCGTCGTCGGGGGGAACTATGTCGTCGGTGCCATCGTCTTCTTGATCCTCACCCTCATTCAGTTCCTGGTCGTCGCTAAGGGCTCCGAGCGGGTGGCCGAGGTCGGCGCTCGATTTGCCCTCGACGCGATGCCAGGCAAGCAGATGAGCATCGACGCCGAGCTGCGCAGCGGCGCCATCTCCCAGGACGAAGCGCGGCGCAAGCGCGACGGGGTCATGCGCGAGAGCGCGTTCTATGGCTCGATGGACGGCGCGATGAAGTTCGTCAAAGGCGACGCCATCGCGGGCATCATCATCACGGTCATCAACATCCTCGGCGGCCTCACGATAGGCGTCCTGATGAACGACATGAGCGCCCTGGCGGCCCTCGAGACCTACGGCCTGCTCACCATCGGCGATGGCTTGGTATCCCAGATTCCGTCGCTGCTCATCAGCACCGCCGCGGGCCTCGTCGTGACCCGGGTCAGCTCCGAAGACCCGGATGCGTCCCTCGGCTCCGACGTGGCCAAGCAGGTATTCGGGGACCCGCGGGCCCTCGGCATCGCGTCGGTATTCCTGGTGGGGCTGGCGATCATCCCGGGCCTACCGGCGGTCCCCTTTCTGATCCTCGCCGCGGTGTTCTTCGTCGTAGCGCGGCGCCTCAGCGCGCGGCCGAAGGACTCGGAGACCCTCGATACACAGGTCACGACCCAGGAAGCGGCTCGAGAGACGCGACAGAAGCGGGCGATGGTGCCGGTCGTCATCCCCGTGGCCATCGACCTCGGCGACGCCCTCGCCGACGAGCTCCTCGACGACCAGGGGGGCGGTCCCCTCCTCGAAGAGGCCGTGCCGGCGCTTCGCGATGCGCTCTTCATCGACCGGGGGCTGGCCCTCCCCGGAGTCCGAGCCCGCCGGGCCCCAGGCCTCGCCCCGGACAGCTACGCCATCGCCGTCCAGGAAGTGCCCGTCGGGAGCGGTGCGCTCACGCCGGGTCAGGCGTTGGCCCTCGCCCCACCGGAAATGATCGCAGAGCTCGGGGTGCGTGCCACCGCGGCGACCGACCCGGTCACCGGCGGCCCGGCGTGCCTCGTCGCCGCCGAGGACCGCGGCAGCCTGCTCGACGAGGGCATCACCTGCCTCGACGCCGCCGAAGCCGTGACGCGACACCTCCGCCGGGCCGTCGAGCTGCGCGCCCACGACCTCGTCGGCCTCCAGGAAGTGCAGGCCATGCTCGACCAACTCGAACGTGCCTACCCCGCCCTGGTGCGCCACGTCGTGCCGAAGCCCGTCTCCCTGAGCCTGCTGACCGACGTGCTTCGGCGCCTCGTCGAAGAAGCCGTCTCGATTCGGCCCCTCCGGGAGATCCTCGAGGCCCTGGCGACCTACGCCCCAAACGAGAAGGACCCGATGGCCCTGACCGAGTTGGTTCGCGGGGCCTTGAAACGCCAGCTCACCCATCAGCACGCCGAGGGGGGCATGCTCGCCGTGCATCTCCTGGACCCGATGATCGAGGAGGCCGTCCGCGACAGCATTCAGCGGACCGCGACGGGCAGTTACCTCGCCATGCCCCCGGACATGGCCAAGGACGTCATCGAGGCGGTCCGGCGGGATTGCTTCGTCGACGGGACCGGCCCGGTGGTGCTGCTCACGCAGCCCGACGTGCGCCGCTTCCTCCGGCGCCTGCTCGAGGTCGACCTCCCCGACGCCGCAGTGCTCAGCTATCAGGAGTTGGCTCCGGAGGTGACGGTCCAGCCCCTCGGCCGGGTCGGTCTCTGAGGGCCGGCTAGGTGCTATCCCGGGGCGAACCCGGTGCCAACCCCGGCCAAACCGCGGAAAATTGGCCGACCGGGGTGTGAACCACCGGTCACGGTCGGCGAACGAACGGCGACAATGGGCACGCCAGAGTTCGAAATTCCCGTAGGATCGTGGTGGATACACTCCTGGCACTGACCTTGCGTAGCTCCAGACCCGTGATGCGCCCCAAATCGATGACCACCCTCCTCGCCCTCCCTGCCCTCGCCGGGCTGCTCCTCCTCGGAGCACCCAAGGCCGAAGCCCAGTGCGCGCCAGATGCAGCGTTCTGTGCTGAGGTCAACGTGGGTGCGACCTTCAACGCCCGGGCCCAGGTCCGTGTGCGGACGGCACGACGCCAGGTCGTCGTCCACCGCGCGCCGGCACCTCGTTCGGCGCAGGTCATCATCGTGGCACCGGCCCAGCCGGCCCCGCCGCCGCCCCCCGTGGTCCAGCCGCCGGTGGTCGTCGTGAACATCGCCACGGCTCCCCTTCCCCCGCCGCCCCCCGTGGCGACGACCGTCGTCGTGACCGCCGGTCCGAGTCAGCCCCAGCCGGTCCAGCAGACGACGGTGCGCCGGGAGCGCCGGCCGACCAACTTCGGCGCCCACCCGCAGTTCTCGGGAGTCCTCGGGAACGACGTGAGCATGGGGGGCTTCCGCATGGGTTTCCGTTTCCGGCCCCGGAACGGTCACTTCGCCGTGGAGATCAACGGCGGCTACTTCTCGGGCAATGACTACAACGGTTTCGACCGCCAAGAGTTCTCCTTCGGCCTCAACACCTACTTCTTCTTCAACCCCCAGCACCGGGTGCAGTTCTACGGCGTCCTCGGCATCGGCGGGTCCGCCGGCAGCGCCCAGGGCGTAGACCGCTACACCGGCGAGTACCGCTACGACGACGCCTTCGGCCACTTCAACGGCGAAGGCGGCCTCGGCCTCGAGTGGCGCATCTCTCGGTGGTTCGCCCTGAACGTCGACGTGCGCGGTCTGATTCGTCACCGCTTCAGCGGCGACGGCCAGGCCGAGTTCGTCGAGCGCGACGACTTCGGTACACCCACGGGTCGCGAGACAAACGCGTCCGGTGGGGCAATCGTCAACGGCGGCGCAACCTTCTACTTCTAAACAGTATCGCCTGGAGCGCGATCCACGGCGCGAGGTCGGCAAGAAGGCGGAGGGCGACGTCAGTCGACCGGAGCTGGATTGACTACCGGAGCTGGCCCCGGTTCCTGCGCTGCCTGCTCACCTACAAAAGGTAAGCTCCGCGGGCTGCTCGCAACCGAGACCACCTCGCTTGTGCCTCACGCTCCATCCGACACTGTTTGGAGCGTCGGCATTCCAGCTCGGCGACTGACGCAACTGAACGCCTTTCGCTCAACTGGCAATGGCGCTTCACGCACGCCCCTGGGACATGGTCCTCGGGGGCGTTTGGCGTTGTGGGGGCTCAGTCGCCGCCGAAGAGCTTCTTGAAGAAGCCGGTCTCTTCTTTTTCTTTGCCCTTGCCTTCTTCGGGGGCGTCGGTGGGCGGTGCAGACTGACTCTCGGGGGGAGACTGCGGAGGCTCAGTTTCCAGGTCGGGATCTTCCTCCAGCAGATCATCGTCGTCGAGCATCATGAGATCGTCGTCGTCGATCATCAGCTCGAAATCGGCCGCCTCGACTCCCGCGGCGATGGCCGCCTGTTCGGCCCGCGCTGCCTCGGCCGCAACGGCCGCCTCGACAGCGGCATGCTTTTCCTCAACCGCCGCGAGTTCGCGCTCGACCTCACCGTCGATCGGCGCCGGCGGCGTCTCGGACTCGGCAATGGGGGCCGGCCACTGCGATTTGGTCTGCGGGGGTGGGGGCTCGCTGTGCCGTTCGATCGCAGCGACGTCCTCGAGGGTGAATGCGTTCGTCGCGTCCCCTTCGTAGTCGTCGTCGTCGTCCTCGAAGAGCTGATGCTCGAGGCCTTCGCTGGAGGCCACGGATTCGATGTCGGCGATCGGCTCGTCCCCCCCATCGGCCATCACGTCATCGGCGAAGAGGTCCGCGAGGCCCCCAACGGACGACGCATCGGCGAGGGCGGCAGCCTCGGGCACGTCCTCAAAGAG
>JAFDCW010000368.1 GCA_019312705.1 Deltaproteobacteria bacterium | reverse complement strand
TATGGCGGGGCCCTCAGCGGCCCAGGAGAGGAAAAAAGACTGTGGTTTCAGCGGACGCGGACCGTAGCCATGCCGCTCCCCTGAACCTGGACCCCGGGGGCGCTGCCCTGAACCCGCACGGTGGACATGCCCATGTTGCGATTGTTGTTGTTGTTGCGGCGGCGATTGGAGTTGCTGTTCCCCTGGACCCGAACCGTCGTCGTCGGACGCGCCGGCTGCTGGACGACGACCCTGCCGGCGGGACGGCCGGGGGTCTGCACGCGCACCGTGGTCCTGGGTCGCGCCGGCTGCTGGACGACGACGCCCCCCCGGCGCCCCTGGACTCGCACCGTCGTGGTCGGCCGTGCCCCTTGAACCCGGACCGTTGTCGCGGGACGCGCCGGCTGCTGAACCACGACGCGACCGCGGGGCGCACCCCGGCGCCAGTTTCCCGTCACGTAGATATAGCCGTTGCCCCGGCGCTCCCACCGCGGTTGCACGTAGACATGGCCCGCGCGGGGCTGAATGTAGTTGCCGGCGACCCAGACGTGGGTCGCGCCATTCCACTGCCAGTGGCCTTCGACCCATACTGCACCGCCGTACGGGGCCGGAGGCGGCGCCTGAACGACGACCTGCGGGGCCGGCGGCGCCTGGTAGACCACCGTCGCGGTCGGTGCAGCCACGGCTGCGTTCGAGTAGGTCACGGTCGCCGGGGGGCCCGCCGTCCGAACCCGTGCGTAGCAGCCGCTCGCGAAAACCGCGGCCAGGGCGAGGACGAGAAGCGGGATGGAACGAAGCATGGTGCCTCCAGCGGCGGGGGGGGTGAGCGAGCCTCGACAGGGCGCCGGGGATCGTGGTCTGGTCCAATGAGTATGACCGAGCGGCTGTTCGACGACGAGACCCTTTCCAAGCTTCAATCTTGGGGCTTCGATCTCGACACGTTCCGAAATCATACGCAAAAGCTGCGTGCCGGCACCGCCGGAGCGGCGGCCAACCGCATCTCGGGACCGGTCGACGTGCCGCCCGGGGAGGCGATCGTCCGCCTCGAGGATCTGGCTCCGGGGGTGCGCGAGGAGCTCGCCGCGAAGGGCCGGGATGCCATCCGGCGGGGCGCAGTCGGCGTCCTGGTCCTGGCCGGCGGCATGGCGACACGTTTCGGCGGCGTCGTCAAAGCGCTCGTCCCCGCGATCGACGGAGTGAACTTCCTCGAGCTGAAGCGCCGCGATGCGGAGCGTGCCGCGCAAGAGGCTGGGGGGTCGGTTCCCTTCATGGCGATGACGAGCTTCGCCACCGACGGAGCCATCCGAACGGCAAACCGAACGGCCCACGGCGACGACGGGATCGTCTTTCCACAGTTCGTCTCGGTCCGATTGACGCCGGAAGGCGACGTCTTCCTGGACGCCGATGGAGCGCCGTCGCGGTACGCCCCGGGGCACGGCGACCTCACCTTCGCCCTGCGGAAGTCCGGCGTCCTCGAGCGTTTCCGCGATGCCGGGGGCGAGGTACTCGTCATGTCGAACGTCGACAACCTCCTGGCCACCCTCGACGAGACGGTCCTCGGCGCCCACCTCGACGCCGGGGCAGCGATCACCGTCGAGTGCGTGGACAAGGACCCGGGAGACCGCGGCGGCAGCCCTGCCCTCGTCGACGGGCGGGTACAAATCGTCGAGGCGTTCCGTTTCCCTGAGACTTTCGACCAGGACGCGATTGGCGTGTTCAACACCAATACGCTCATCCTCGATGCAAACGCCATCGACCGCGATTTCGATCTTTCGTGGTTCGCCGTCGAAAAAGAGGTCGATGGACGGAAGGCGATTCAGTTCGAGCACCTCGTCGGCGAGCTGACAGCGTTCTCGCCTACCCAGTACATCGCGGTACCGCGCTCGGGCCCCGGCGCGCGCTTCGCGCCCGTCAAAGACCCGGCCGAACTCGAAAGGCGTCGGCCCGAGATCCGCCGCGAACTCGAAGCCCGAGGCGTCCTGGCAGTGACCGGCGCGCCGTGATTCGCGCTGCGCTCTGGATCGGCCTCGGGACGGCCCTGGGCCTCGGGGCAGCCTTCGGCTGCAGCGGGGGCAATGCCCGCGAGGTAGAATGCTCGTTCGGTGACGAGCACGTCCTGGCCGCGGCCCGAGGCCGCTTCGACGCCATACGCGCGTTTACCCTCGGCGGCGGCCCCGCCGCGGCGTACAGCAGCAGCGAGGGCACCTACGTCCAGCGACTCTCGCCGGTCGGTGAGGCGAGCGGCGCGCCCCTCCGCTTGGGGCCGGCCTGCCCCTCGGGCCTCGATGCCATCGGCCTCAGTGATGGCGGAGCGGTCATCGCGTGCCGCCGGCCCGCGCTCCCCCACGAGGGCAAGGCGGGCGCCCAGTCGGTCATCTTTCTCGAGGAGGACCTCTCAGTCCGCGAGCGTCGGAGTTTCGGCGACGTCGGCCCGGGAAGCCGCGGCATCACGGTCGCCGAGCATCCGGCGGGGCAAGCGGTGGTCGCCTACTTCGACGCGGAGAAGCGCGCCGTGTTCCTCGCGGAGATCACCCGGGGCCAGCCCATCGAGCCACGAATCGTCTCTCGCGACGGACCGACCCCGGCGCCGCCAGCGCTCTTTGTAGACGGGGACCGTCTGTTGCTCACCTGGGCCGAGACGATCACCGACCCGTCGACCAACACCCTCATCGGCGAGGTCCTAGTCTCGGACCTCAGCGGTGCCCCGCGGCGTTTCGCCAGCGTGCTCTACGACGACGCCCAACCGCGTTTGCTGCGCGACGACCAAGGCCTGGTCCTCGCCTACCGGGACGAGAACCCAGCGGGGTCTCGGGTAGGCCTCTTCGTCGACCGCGTCGACTCACGTCTGACGCGAGCCAACACTCCGACCCGAGTCGGCCGCTCCGACGCCCCGAGCGGGGTAAGCCTCTTCCCCTGCGCCGGCGGAATCTACTCCGTCGCGGCCCACACCTACGGAAGGCGCGAGATGCTCGTCGGTATCGCCCGCCTCGACTCCACCCTCGCCAGCATCGCCGGCGAGCGCCAGGTCTACCGAGCCGGCGCCCGCTACGAACACGGCGTCGGTCTGTGCGCCGACAATGCGGCGTTGGTCCTCGTGGCGAACCGCGCCCCAAGCGCGGCCGGCGAGGCCACAGTCAAAGCGATGACTCTGCGGTGTGAACGGTAGGGGAACGGGAACGGGAACGGGAACGGGAACGGGAACGGGAACGGGAACGGGAACACTCCAGGCGGCCTTGCGGCTCCGCACGCCTCCGGCGCGCTTTCGCCTCGGGCCGCCCTTCGTGGCGCCTTCTTGTTGGGAGCCGACTTGCCGCCTCCCATCCCACCTGCCACACCGACCTCACCGTGGCCACCATCCCCAGCGAGGCCGGCAAGAAGGCGGAAGGCGACGTGAGTCGACCGGAGCTGGATTGCCGACCGGACCTGCCCCCGCCGACTCACCCGGTCGAGCGGCTCCCCGAGGAGTGGGAGGCCCTCCTCGCCGAGTGGGGCGAGCCGCGCTATCGGGCGCTCCAGGTCTTCAAGTGGATCCACCAGCGCGGCGTAACCGACGCCGCGGACATGACGGACGTGCCGAAGCGGCTTCGGGCGCGCCTCGTCGAGGAAGGGCTGTCGCTGCCCCTCACCATCGCCCACGTGCACGAGTCTCAGGACCGCACCCGGAAGATGTTGGTTCGCCTCCCGGACGACCGAGACGTGGAGACGGTCCTCATCCCTCAGCTCCGAAACGTCGACCCGGACCGGGAAGACGAGGAAGACGAGGTGACGCCGGGGCGCGTGCCAGGGAACCGCATCACCCAGTGCATCAGCTCCCAGGTCGGCTGCGCCATGGGCTGCGTCTTCTGCGCCTCGGGCATCGCGGGTCTCGAACGCCACCTGACCGCCGCCGAGATCGTGTCCCAGGTGCTCGCGGGACGGGCGCGCCTCACCAACGACGAGGCCCTGCGCAACGTGGTCTTCATGGGCATGGGCGAGCCGCTGCACAACTACGGGGCCGTGGCGCGGTCCCTCGTCCTACTCTGTCACCAGGACGGGCTGAACCTCTCGACCCGCCGCGTCACCGTGTCGACGAGCGGCCTCGTGCCCGAGATCGATCGCCTCGCAGCCGACTTCGGCGGCCAGGTGCAGCTCGCCATCTCCCTGCACGCGGTCGACGACGCCCGGCGCAGCGAGTTGATGCCCATCAACAGGAAGCACCCGCTCTCGGACCTCGTCGCGGCCCTGAAGCGCTATCCGCTACCCAAGCGTCGACGTATCACCATCGAGTACACCCTGATCCGGGGCGTCAACGACAGCGACGCCGAGGCCAAGCAGTTGACCCGGCTGCTCCGCGGTATCCCCATCAAGGTCAACCTCATCCCGATGAATCCCGTACCCGGGAGCCCCCTCGGCGCCCCCGATCTCTCGGCCATCGAGCGCTTTCAGAGCCAGCTCCGGGACCAGGGGACCGCGTGCTACGTGCGGGCCCAGCGCGGGGACGCCATCGGGGCCGCCTGCGGCCAGCTCGCCCTCCACGGGAAACCGCGGAAGGTCAAAACGAAGCTGCCGACCATCCGGGATTGAACTTTTCCGTCCATCCCGTCGTCGAACGCCGTCCATGGGCACGGACCTCGCGAACCGACGGGCAGGTTGTTGTAACCTAGCGCTCCCCATGCGCCGGCCAAGCATCACCCTCGGGCTCCTCACAGCCGCCTTCGTCGCCCTGGTCTTCACGGCCGGGGTCACATCGGCGGCGGCCCAGGTGGGCGTGCGAATCGCCGAGGTGCCCGATGGCGCGGTCCGTGTGGACGGCTCGCTCCGAGATTGGCGCGAGGTGACCTTCGCGACGCTCGGTCGCGGCTCGGATGCGTCGCTTCGATACGCCCTCGGCGCGGACCGGCGAGGCTTCTATCTCGCCGCCGAGGTCCGGGACCAACGCATGGTGCGCACGGCGAGCCCCGGCCCCAACGAAGACGCCATCGTACTCACCTTCGCCATGCCGGGGCGCCGTGGCTATACCGGAACCGAGGTGTCCATCTACGCTGGCATCCCCGGGCGCCAGGCCGGCTCGGCGACCGTGGGAGCCGTCGGGGGTCGCCCGTCGCCAGCACGCGCGGTGCGTGTAGTCGAAGGCCCGCGGCGCGGCGGCGCCGGCTACATCGTCGAGGCATTCATCCCCTTCGCCGCGGTCGTCGGCGCCGCGCGCTGGCAAGAGGGACGCCTCGCCGTCCGCCTCGTCGACGTGGACAGCGAAGCCCGACCCGAAGTCGCCAATTCGCCGGCCTCGGCACGCGTCGACCCCCGCCACCTCGAGCGCCTGCCGTCGATCGTCGCCGAAGGCGGAGAGGCGGGCATGCTGCGCACCTTCCTGCATTCCCGAGGCATCGAAGGGGCCACCCCGCGCTTCGACCTGCGCGGCGACGTGCAAGGCGACGCCCGCCCCGAGCGCATCGTGGTGGTGAATACTTTCATCCTCATCATGGGCGAAGGTTACCGAGACGGGGCGGCGTTCGACTTCTTCCAGCTGCCCATCACCTCCGCTGCCGAGGTGCGCAGCGGGCAGCTCACGGACCTCGACCGGAGCGGCAAGAAAGAGCTCGTCCTGACCCTCCGCCAGCAAGACCAGCGGGGCTCTCGGGACCTCTTTCAATCGTTTTCGTTCAGCGACGGCATCCGGCCGCATTTCGGCCTCGAGGTGCGCAAACAGACCCACGACGGTTTCGTCGATGCCCGGGTCTCCGTGAGGCCCCAGCGCCGGGGCCCTCCATTGATCGAGGTACGCGCGGGCCGGGCGGAAGGGCTCGACGCGGACAACTTCCGCGAATCGCCGGCGACCGGGGTCGAGCCCATGCTCCTGCCCTGGGGCCCTCACCGGTCACGCACCTATCGCTGGGACGGGCGTCGCTTTGCGATCCTCCGAGAGACTGCAAACCCGCGCTACGTAGACCCGGCCGTTGCGCGTCGCGACCAGCCGACGGGCCGGCGAGTGGCCGCCGCGCCGGTGCCGCCTTCGATGAGCCAAATGCTGAGCGCGTTCAAGCGCCGGGCCGGGCTTCCCGGAAACGCGCGCCCCTCGGTCCGCATCGATGCCAACCTCGCGGATACTCCGACCGAGGAGCGCCTCTTCGTCTTCGGGACGAACCTCATCGTCTTGGGCACGGACTTCCGAGGCGGCGATGGGTTCTTCCACTTCCAGATCCCTGCGAACAGCGCGGCCGACGTCGTCTCGGTTCAAGCCGCCGACCTCACCGGGGACGGGCGCGCCGAAGTGATGATTCGCATCCGCCGCGCTGCCGGAGACGTCATCCGCGAGCTGCTCTTGGTCCAGCAGTTCCGCCGCAGCGAGTTCGCACGCATCCTCGCGGTGGAGGTTGCCCGCACTCAGGGCACGAACAGCATCCATAACCAAGTCCGCGTGATCGGCCGCGGCAACCGCCGGAGCCTCGCCATCGGGCCTGGGCGCGCGCGCGGCTGGTCCCAAGAAGCCTGGCCCTTCGCCGACGGCGGGACCGGAGACGGGGTCGACGCCCTGCTGCTCCCGTGGCGCGACGAGCAGCGCCGCTACCGCTACGCCGGCGGACGTCTCACGCCTTAGTGGTAGCAAGAAGGCGACAGGGCGACGTCAGTCGACCCGAGCTGGATTGCTACCCAGTCAGTCGACCGGAGAAGGGATTGGGACCGCAGGGAGCGTCGTCAGGAAGCGCAGAAGGATTTCGTAGGCCTCGTAGACCAGCGCGAGCTCGGTCCATTCGTTCTTTTGGTGGGCCTGGGTCTGGGTGCCCGGGCCAAAGTTGACGCCGGGCACGTCCATCGCATCGAAGCGGGCGACGTCAGTCCACGCCTGCTTGGTCTTCACGCCGTGCACGCCGCAGCCGGCCAGATGGATAACGAGGGGATGGTTGGCGTGGGGACGGCCCGCTGGAGAGAGGTCCGTCGGGATGACCTCCGCGTCGTCGCCGACGATGCTCTCGATGTCGGCGACCGCATCCTCGGGGGTGCGCCCCGGCGCGAAGCGGTAGTTCACATTCACTTCGAAGACATCGGGCACGACGTTCTTCTGACGCCCGCCGGAGGCCATCGTGGGGCTGACGACCTCGTGGAAGTGATGTCCGTCGAGGACGACATCGTGGGGCTCCCGGGCGCCGAGCAGAGCGAGTGTTCGCGTCGCCTTCAAGATCGCGTTTTCGCCCTGCCACGGCCGGGCGCTGTGAGCCGTACGGCCGTGGAAGCGCAGAGTCGTATGCACCGAGCCGACACAGCCGAGTTGCAGCTCGTTGCTGCTCGGCTCGAGACAAACGGCGAGGTCGAGGTCGTGCAGGTGCGCGAACTCGGGGGCCGCGAGGATGGGACCGAGGAGGTTCTCTGCGAAGGGCCCCTCCTCACGTTCGTAGAAGATCAGGGTGAGCTCGGCGGGCAGGGCCTCGAGGTCGAGGCGCTCGACGAGTTCGATCATCACCGCGAGGCCGGCTTTCATGTCCGCCGCCCCGGCGCCGAAGAGCTTGTCGCCTTCGATGCGGGCGGGACCGTCGTGCTGCGTCCTGACCGTATCGAGATGCCCGACGAGGCCGATGCGCGGCACGCCGGCTTTGATCAACGGTCGCACGACGAGGCTGTGCTGAAACCGCTGGACGGCATCCCGGCCGAGGCTCGCGACGAGGCGTGCCTCGACCACATTGCAGATGGCCTCTTCCTCCCCGATGGGGCTGGGAATGGCCGTGAGTTCGAGGAGTGTGGCGCGCAGCGCTTCGGCAATGGGCATGGATTCAACTCCAATGGAGTGAGCCAAACAGTGTCGCATGGAGCGTGAAACACAAGCGAGGTGGTTCTGGTTCCGAGCAGCCCGCGGAGCCTACCTTTTGTAGGAGAGCAGGCAGCGCAGGAACCGGGGCCAGATCGCGCCGTGGATCGCGCTCCAGGCGATGCTGTTTAGACCGCGACGCCGTGGTCTCGGAGGGCCGCGTTCAGCGATACCTTCTTGTCGGTACTTTCGCTGCGACGACCGATGATGAGGGCTGCGGGGATACCGAACTCCCCGGCGGGAAACTTCTTCATGCGGGTCCCGGGGATGACGACCGAGCGCGGCGGGACGTACCCCGTCGAGACCACGGGCTCGTCGCCGGTGACATCGATGATCTTCGTCGACGCGGTCAGGACCACGTTTGCCCCGAGGACTGCTTCCCGCCCTACCCGGACGCCTTCGACGACGATGGCGCGACTTCCGATGAAGGCGCCGTCCTCGATGATGACCGGTGTCGCTCCCGGAGGCTCGAGGACGCCGCCGATACCCACGCCCCCGGAGAGGTGCACGTGGGCACCTATCTGAGCGCACGACCCGACGGTGGCCCAGGTGTCGACCATCGTACCCTCACCGACCCAGGCGCCGATGTTCACGTAGCCGGGCATCAGGACCGTACCGCGGCAGAGGTGGGCTCCGTGACGCGCGACACCGGGGGGGACGACCCGGACCCCCGCCTCCGCGAGGCCGCGCTTCAGGGGGATCTTGTCGTGATACTCGTAGGGACCGACCTCGATGGTCTCCATCTGCTGAACGCCAAAGTAGAGCAGGACCGCCTCCCCGCGTCGCGGGCGTCATTCCCTTCACGGGGGGGCGTCGCGACTCGGATCTCTCCTCGGTCGAGGAGGCCGATCGTCTCAACTACCGCTTCACGATGGGCCGCGTCTTCCAGAAGGCTGCGGTCGGCAAAGGCAGCTTCGACGCGTGCGCGAAGGCCGGCGTATTGGTCACTCATGGCCGGTGCATACCACGGCGCCAAGGTGACGTCAGCGACGCCCCGGCCCGACCACGAGGGCCGAACTCAGGGCGCGCAGACGCTCGACGGTGAAGTCCATGAGCAGCGCCCGGAGCGCTTCGGGCGTCGCAGGCGCTGGGGAACATACGAGGGCGCGTTCGTCCCTCTCGCAGCGAACCCCGGGGTGAGCATCGCCGAGGGCCACCAGGGCCTCCGCGTGCGTCGTCGACTCCGCCTCGATGGTGACGGTGGGCGGAGGAAATCGCCGTGCCCGCGACGCGGCGAGGGGCTCGGTCAGGTAGCGCCGGACCTGGTCCCAGGCCATGCGCGCGCCGGGCCCCGCAACCCGTTCGAGGGCCAGGCGCCCGTCGACCAACTCTCCCTCGAGGCGTCCCCACGCGCTGGGCCGGGCCGCGGTGCCTCCGAAGGGAACGACGAAAAACGAAACCACGACTGGCCCGGGTTCGAGAGCCCCGGTGAGGGATGCGCCGAGGGCGGCGAGGCGCACCGCCGAGGCGGTGTTGGCTGCGCCGAGGAGGAGGTCGCGGCCGACGTCCAGGGCGACCCGAGGAGCCCGCTCCGAATCGAAAGCCTCGATGCCCCGGGTCGGACGCGCACCCTCGACCGCGACCCACAAGGACCCCGACACGTTAGCCGCTTCGGCGAGGACCGCGAGGGCATCCGGAATCGCTTCGAGGTCGAGGGTGGTCGGCGCGACCCGGCGCGCGGCGCCGCGATAGGCCCTCGCGATGAGTGCGCGTCCGGCGATGAAAGCGGCCTCGGCAAATGCATAGTCCGCGCCCTCGACCACCGCGGCGGCCAGCGCGACCGCTGCGTCCGGGGCGAGGCGCGGCGGGACGACGCCGTCGCTGGCGAGGGCCTCGGCGAGGCCTCGCGGGTCCCCCTGGGCCAGGGCCTCGCGACGCAGCTGGGCAAACTCTGCTGAGTCACCGACGCCATCTCGGATGGCATCGGCCGCCGCCCGGGCCGCGGCTGGAGCGTCACCGAGGCCGCGGACAAGAAGTTCGAAGAGGTCACGACGGAGGTCGGCTTCCTGGGGGTGGGCCCCGATGGCGCGCTCGAGCAATACGCGCAGCTGGCGCCGAGCGTCGATGCCCGACGAACCGAAGGCTTCGCCCCGCGCTCGCCATAGCTCCCGCTGCACACGGACCGCCTCGATGTTTGTGACGTCGAAGGAGCCCGCCGGCTGCGCTTGGTGCGTTGCCCTGTCCGCGAGGGCACCCGCGCGGGCCCGCCCTTCGTCCGCGCTGGCGAGGGCCAAGTCATCCCACCAGAAGCTCATCGTGTGCTGAATCTGGCGCCCATCGACCGACTTTTCGACGGACTCCGCTAGGACCCTCGCCGGTAGGCGGCCAAAGCCGGGGCCGTCTGCCTCCGGGATCGCGCTGGCGTGGAAGCCCGATTCGTCTCCGCCGAAGGTCGTCGTGCGCTCGATGCGCAGGCGATGATCGGTCGTGGACGCCCGAAACTCGATGCGCTCGAGCTCGGGACCGAGGCCCCCCACGAAGAGCGACTCTCCGCGCCGTGAAGCCACTTCGAAGGCGACGGGGTACTTCGAAGCGAGCTCGGCACACCGGGCCCCGACACCTTGGGCGACGCTCTCGGGGAAACGGCCGTTGGCGAGTTCGACGGTGTGCTCGTCGACGAAGCGGGCTCGAACGAACCCCGGCCGCGCGTCGGCGCCGGTGGACCAATCGAGGCGAAGGCCGCTTCGCTCGTCGAGAAAGTGCCTAACGACATCAGGCCCCGCCGAAGTGCGCACCAGCACGACCCGCGCGCGGCTGCGATTCGGAAGAACACGCAAGGCGGTGGCGACCGCGACAAAAGGTGCGTCCGGGAGAAACGCGAGGGGGTGGCCGTGACTCAAGCGCAGATACAGCGAACGGCGGAGGGAGCTCAACGCCCCGGTTCGCGCCACGGCGCAGCTATCCGCCCCCCGCGGTAGGCGCGCCGCGAGCTCCACCGCCGCGTCCGGCCCAACGGAACGCTCCTGCGCGGCATGCACCGCGTGAGTTCTCGTCTTTTTTTTTTTTTTTTTTACCCGTATGCAAGGCGACCAAGCGCCGGAATACCAAAGGTATTTCAAGCGCCGGTCAAAGCCGCAGACGGGCCCGCATCGCACGAAAAAACGGGCCTCGGCGTGTGCCGAGACCCGTCAATTCTCGCTACGAAACCGGTTCAGATACCGACTTCGAAGCCCGGGAAGAAGTAGTTCACTTCGATCCGGGCGTTGTCGAGGGAGTCCGACCCGTGGGTCGCATTCTCGCCGATGTTGGTACCGAACTTCTTACGAATGGTGCCCTCGGGCGCCTCCACGGGGTTGGTCGCGCCCATGAGGTCACGCCACTTCTTGACCGCACCGTCGGCCTCGAGGGCCATCACGACCACGGGACCCCGGGTCATGAACTCGATGAGCTCACCGAAAAATGGGCGCTCCTTGTGCACGGCGTAGAAACCCTCGGCCTGGGGCACGCTCAGTCGGACCATCTTCATGGCCTTGATGACGAAGCCGTCGCCTTCGGTCATCGCGAGGATGCCACCGATATTGTTCTTCTCGACCGCGTCGGGCTTGATGATGCCCAGGGTCCGCTCGACTGCCATTTTCTGTTTCTCCTCGGCCAGAGTTCGCTCTCCGACCTTCGTTTCTAGAGCATCGACTTCAAGGTCTCTGCCATGTGCGAGGGCGTCGGCGCGATCTTCACGCCAGCGTCTTCGAGGGCGGCGATCTTCGCCGCCGCCGTACCCTTGCCGCCGCTGATGATTGCACCCGCGTGGCCCATGCGCTTGCCTGGAGGCGCGGTGGTTCCAGCGATGAAGCCCGCGACGGGCTTCTTGAAGCTCTCTTTGATGTAAGCCGCGGCCAGCTCTTCGGCGTTGCCGCCGATTTCGCCGATCAGGATGACGCCGTCGGTATCCGGGTCGTCGTTGTAGAGCTTCATCACGTCGACGAAGTCCGTGCCGTTGACCGGGTCGCCGCCGATGCCGACGCAGGTGCTCTGGCCGATGTCGAGCGCCGTGAGCTGCCCGACGGCCTCGTAGGTCAGCGTGCCGCTCCGGCTCACGACGCCGACGCGCCCGGCCTTGTGAATGTGCCCGGGCATGATTCCGATCTTGCACTCACCGGGGGTGATGACCCCGGGGCAGTTCGGGCCGATGAGACGCGACTTGTCCTGCG
>JAFDCW010000367.1 GCA_019312705.1 Deltaproteobacteria bacterium | reverse complement strand
GACCAGAGTTCGATCTCGTCCGGGGCCAGGGTGTAGCCGCCCCAATGGGGCGGCCGCGGAACCGGCTCCCCGCGGTACTGGGCCTCGAGCTGAGCGAAGCGCGCCACCAACGCTTCGCGGCTCACGAGGGGCCGACTCTGGTCTGACGCCCACGCGCCGAGTTGGCTCTGACGCGGCCGACTCGCGAAGTAGGCGTCGGACTGCGAGGGGCTGGTCCGAGTCACGAGCCCGGTCGCTCGCACCTGAACCCCGGTCGCCCACCAATGAAACGCGAGGGACGCCCGGGGGTTGCCTTCGAGCTCCCGTGCCTTGTCGCTCTCGTAGTTCGTGTAGAACGAGAGTCCTTGGGCCTCGATGTGTCGGACCAAGACGAAGCGGACGGACGGCTGACCATCGCTCCGCACCGTCGCGAGGGCCGCCCGCGACGCATCGAATTCATCAGAGGCGTCGGCACGTGCAAATTGCTCTTGGACGAGCGCGATGGGGTCCGTCGCCACTTCAGCCCTCCATCGGGTCGCCGAGGTCAGAAATATCTGAGAGGTCCCCCTCGAGGCTGAGGGCCATGAGGACCTGCTCGACGAGGGCGCCGAGGGTCGCCGGGCCATCGACCGCATCGGAGAGCGGCCGCTCATCTTCGACGAACGACTCGAGAAGCTCTCGCACGCCCTCGACGTCGACCTCGCCGAGAGCACACGCCGCCTCCGCGGCGACGTTCGCGTCGTCGTGGTCGAGGAGCCGGACCAGGACGTCGAGGGGCGGCGGGTCTTCGTCGTCGCCGACATCGAGGAGGAGCCCCGGGAGCTCGAGGAGAGCAGGCCCCTCGAGGCCGTCATCGAGGGCATCGAGGGCAACCCGGGCGAGGAGCGGAAGCCGGTCACGCCCCCCGCGGCCAATTGCCGCCGCGGCCCGGGCCCGGACGGAAGCATCGTCGTCATTGAGGATGCCGAGGAGCAACGCCATGGCTCCTCCGTCGAAAACCCGACCGAGGAGGTCCGCGACGACCTGGAGGCGGAAGCTGCGCTCAGCCCGCTCCCCCTGATCCCGAGCCGCATCGATGGCCAGGGAGAGGGCTGGCACCAATTCGGCCTCATCCTCGACGTCGAAGACCACGGCTTCGGCCTCGAGGGCACGTTTCCGGGCGGCGTAGAGAAGCTCGAGGCGGTCGTTCATGGGCGGTCCATCCCACACCACCCGGGGCCCGCGCAACCCCCCGGGGATCCTCCTCAATTCACCATTCATCCAGCTGCCCGAGGCGCCTCTCCGTGGTAGCCTTCGCGCGTTCGTGGACCCGCATGCCCAGGATCTGGTTCAACGCCTCCAGCGGAACCCCGACGACGCAAACGCGTATTCCGCGCTGCGTGCCCACTACCACCGCCTGGGCGACTACGCGTCCCTAGCGAACCTCCTCGAGGGCTGGGCAGCACGAGCTGCGGACGTGACCGGCGCAGCGACCGCCTACTGCGAAGCGGCGGAGCTCTGCGAGGGCTACCTCGACGACCGCCCCCGGGCCATCAATCTGCTCGAGCGGGCCCTCGAGAAGAACCCGCTACACCAAGATTCATCGACGCGCCTCGAAGAAATCTTCGAAGCGGCCGGTGACCACCGACGGCTCATCGACCTGATCGAACGCCGCGCCCAGTCCCTGGCCAATAGCCACGCGGACCCGCGCCACGCTGCGGCGCTCCACCAACAGATTGGCGAAATCTGGGAGCAACGCCTCAGCCGCGTCGACCGAGCGATCAACCACTACCGAAAAGCCTTCGAGCTCGACGGCACGTTGGTCGCCGCCATCTACGCGGCACGGGAAATCTACCGCGACGCGGGGAACCTGAAAGCAGCGTCGTCGCTCTACGACCTCGAGGTCAATGCCGAGGAAGACCCCAAACGAAAGGTCGCCCTGCTCCGCGAGGTCGCGCACCTCCGGGCAGAGCAACTCGGGGACCTCGAAGGCGCCATCAGTGCCCTCAAGCGCGCCCAGACTCAAGCGCCGACGGACCTGTCGGTGATGCACGACCAGGCGACCGTGCTGCTCAAGCGCGCCGACCAGCGCGAAGACGAGCATTCGGCGACCCTCGATCGCCAGCGGGCGGCGGACCTCCTCTTCCAGATGGCGCAGGGCGTTCCCCCGGACCACGGCCTCGCCTACGCGGAGGCCGCCCTCGACGCAGCGGCCGACCACGACGGCGCCCTCGAGCTCCTCGAGCGCATCGCCAAGGACACTGGGCGTAGCGACGTGCTCCCCATTCGTTGGGTCGCGTATCTTCAGGCAGCGCCGAACTCACCGACGACGGACCGCATGCGGCGCCGCCTCGGAGAGGCGTATGTCGAAGCCGAGCAAATCGAGGACGCGATCGTTTGCTACGAGCCTCTCCTCGAGCGAGCAGACCCGGAGGCTGCAGAGGCCCTGGTCGCCCTCTACCGACGCGCCGGCCGCGAGCGCGACGTCGTCCGGGCGCTATCGGTTGCCGTCTCCGGCCTTCCCGAGGGCAAGCGCGTCTCGCGCCTCCGCGAGATCATCACGATCCTCATCGCCCAGGGGGAGCTAGGGGAGGCGCGGGAACGAGCGAGAGAGATTCTCCAAATCGATGCTGCTGACCCGGAGGCGCTGGCATTTCTCGAGAAAGACTGCCGCGACCGCGGCGCCTACGAGGAGCTCCGCGACCTTCTGCTTTCGGCCGGCCGCGTTCCGGGGCTCTCGGCGGATGCGCGCAAGATACGGCTCGCGGAGGTTGCTGCGATCAGCGAGGGCAAGCTCGGAGACACGGAAGGTGCGATCAGCGCGTGGCGGGCCATCACGACCCTCGACCCCGCCGACGGTGAAGCGCGCCACCGCCTGGCAACCCTGCTCGAAGAGACCGGGCGCTGGGATGAGTTGGTCCAAGTCCTCGACCGCGAAACGCTCACCGTCACCGACCCCGAAGACAAAGCTGACCTCCACCAGCGCCTCGCCCGGATCCATCGCACCCACCGCCAGAGCCTGGGGGAGGCGATCGAGGCCTATCGCGGGCTTCTGGAGATCCGCCCGGGAGACACCGAGGCCCGAGACGAGCTCTCGGACTCCCTGGTCGAAGCCGGCGCCTTCCTCGAAGCCGTGCCACTGCTGCGTCAGCGCATCGAGGAGGCGACCCTCTCCGAAGACCGGGTGACGCTCCTCGTGCGTCTCGGCGACGTTCTCTTCGAGCACGTAGGCGACGACGAAGCAGCCTTCGAAGTGGCAACACGACTGCTCGACGAGAACCCTGGCAACGAGCCGGCCCTCGACCGCATGGAGGACATCGACCGGCGCACGGAACAGTGGGACAGGCTGCTTTCGACGCTCTCCTACCGGAGTGAGATGACCGCCCTCGAGGGGCGTCCGGAGATCTTGTTCCAGATGGCGCGCGTCGCCGACGAGTCGCTTTCGGACCTGGACCGGGCGGCCGATTACTACGGCCAGGTAGTCGACCTGGCACCAAACTACGAGGGCGCCCTCGACGCCCTCTGCAACGTCTACGACCGGGCCTCTCGCTATCGAGACCTGGTCGTACTCCTCCGAGGGCGGGCGAACGAAGAGCTGGACCCGGTCGCTCGGGGGGAGCTCTATCGTCGCATCGCGAGGACGATGGCGACCCGGGTGCGCAACGAGGACGCCGCCGCCGAGGCCTACCGCGAGGTCCTCGCATCCGGCGAAGACGAGGAGTCCCTTCGTTTCCTCTGCTCGCCGACTATCTGGATGACGACGAGAGCGCACTGGGCGTGCTCTCGGACATCATCGAGCGCATCGACCCGAATCACCTCGGCGCCCTCGGGCGAATGGCAGCGCTGGCCGAAAAACTGGGGAACCGCTCGAAGCTGTCGATGGCCCTCGAGCGCCAACTGGCCATCACCGAAGACGATGGCTTGCGCGTACCGATCGCCCATCGCCTCGCAGACCTCTACGAAAACGAGCTCGACGACTCACCCCGGGCCATAGAGGCGCTCGGCCATTGGGCAGACGCCGACGTGACGGATCCCGATCCCCAGCGCCGGCGCATTCCGTTGCTAGAAGCGGCCGCGCGTCGCGAGGAGCTGCTCGCCTCGATCGACGCCCTCTCCGGGATCGAACAGGAACGGGCCGTCATCAGCGATCTCGTCCAGCGAGCCGCGCGAGTATGCGTGGAGCACCTGGGAGACGTGGACGGAGCGTGGAGGCGCCTGACGGAACATGCGGCCGAGGGTGACGAACAATGCGAGCAGGCGCTCCGGGACCTCGCCCGGGAAGTCGCCCGCGGTGAAGCTCTGGCTGAGTTCTACGTGGGCCTCGCCCAGAGCACGGGAGATCCGGATGTGCAGCGGCACCGCTGGCTCGACGCATCGGAGGTGCTCGAGAGCTACCTCGATGATTCGGGGCGCGCCCTGGAAGCCACGCTCCGCGCATTCGCCACCAACCTCGAGGACCGGTCGGTCCTCGACGATGTCGACCGCCTGGGCGAAGCGGCGAGCGCCTGGACCCGGGTGGCGCAGGTCTACGACACTCTTCTCGGGCAGGCCCCGGACGACCAGGCAAAGGTCGCGCTCCTGGTGCGCCTCTCGCACCTCCTCGACGCCAAGGCCAACGACCCGAGTGGGGCCCTCGACCGAATCCTCCGAGCCTGTGGCCTCGCGGTACATGACGACGCGGTGCTCGAGCTCGCCGAAGAGCTGGCGCCGCGGGCAGAACGGGCTGAAGAGCTCTTCATCGTCTACGACCGACGGCGGAGCGCCGCCAAGGACGATGCAGGACACGTCGCGGCGCTG
Organism: Deltaproteobacteria bacterium; assembly: GCA_019312705.1. The sequence goes on along the minus strand of JAFDCW010000367.1, from coordinate 4,408 downwards.
CTGCGCAGCGCGACTCTCGCCGACGATGCGCTCTCCGACCGGGCCCGGGCCCTGGCCTTCGTCCGGCAGGCGATCCTCGCCAGCAAGTCCCCAGAGCTACTCGGCGTCATCGAAACCGCCATGCGGGTGTTCGATGACCTGAGGCCGGCCCATGGCCCGGGGGCGGCCCAAAGGGCCCTCGTGGGCATGTACCGGGAACTCGCAGAGAAGGTCGCGGAAGACGCCCCGGGGGCTAGCGCGGTCATGCTACGACGCGCCGCCCGGGTACAACTCGAAGACCTCGAGGACCGCTCGGTTGCTCTGAGTCTCCTGGTTCAGGCTACGACCTATGCACCCGATGACACCGCCATCCTCGATGAGCTCGAAGAAATATCCGAGCAAGACGGACACCTCGAGGAGTTCCAGAAACACCTCGAGACCTTGGTCGCCGACGCCCTCGACCAGGGCACGGCGGCTGCTCTGTTGAAGCGCCGCGGCCGCGTTTTGGAGGTCGAACTCGGCCGCCCCGACGAGGCCGCCGACGTCTTCACGCGTCTACACTCGCTTCGCCGCCATGACCCCGAGGTCGCGGCGCGCCTGAAGCACTGCCTGCGACAGGCCGCGCGGCATCAGGACCTCCTGCTGATTCTCGAGAAAGAGGCCGCGCGGGCCGACCATACGAAGAAGGTCGAGCTCTACAAGGAAGTCGCCCAAATCTGGGAAACGGATATCGGCAACCGGTGGGAAGCGATCGACGCATGGAAGCGGGTGCTCGTGGAAGCCCCCGACGACGAAGACGCGGTCGATACGGTGAGCCGGCTCAAGCACAGCACGCGTCGGCTTACTGCCGATGAGCTCGGGTCCGAAGGCCTGAGCGAGGACGCACCGACGACCGCTGCGCCGGCCGGAGAGAGCTCCCCCCCTCCCCGAGGGCTCGACGAAGAGACCCCCCACCCCATCCTGGCTCCAACGGGAAGGCGCATCGAGTTCGAGGACGAAACCGGGCTCGAGACCTCCGACGACACTCTTGGTGAGCTCGACCCAGCGCAGCGGGCTGCCCTCGAGGAGTCGATGAAGTCCTCACTCTCCCGAGAGGAGGCCAGCCCTCCGGTAGACTTCGACACCGATGACGTCACGGCGCCTGACACGAGCCGAGGGGATCCGGATTCGTCGGTAACGGCCGAGATCGACATCTCGCAGATCGAAGAGAGCTTAGAGCCCGATGCGCCGGAGCCTGAGCTCGACCTCGACACCGGGGACATCGATTTGCTCGAGGTCGACGGAATCGAAGAGGACCACGACGACATCGAGGAGCTCGACGATCACGCCATCCTCGAGGAGATCGAGCAAGACGTCGTCGGCGCGAGGGCGGCGAGCGTCCCTCCGCCTCCGCCTCCGCCCCGCGCCGGAAGCCGACGCCCGCCACCTCCGCCGCGCGCCGGCAGCGTGCCACCACCGCCGCCATCAGGCAGCCGGTCCTCGATCCCTCCCCCCCTTCCGGGACGCAAGGACGACTAAACAGTATCGCCCGGAGCGCGATTCAGTCGCCCCGACGACCTGCGCTCAGGCCTCCGGGCGATTCAGGTGGCGTCGAGCGACCTCTGACCAGGGGCCAGCCGGGTCGAGACGTAGGTAGGTATCCCAGTGAGGGCGTGCGGCACTCCCACGGCCGAGTTCTTCGAAGGCCATAGCCAGGTTGAAGTGGGCGTCGGCGAAACTCGGGTCTTGTTCGAGGGCCTGCTCGAAATGTGGCACGGCGGCCTCCGCATCGCCGCGCTCGAAGGCGAGGAAGCCGAGATTGTAGTGAGCTTCCGGCTGCGCTGGGTCGACCGTCAGAGCCCGTTGGTAGAGGAGCTCGGACTCGTCGAGGTCACCCTCGCGAAAACGGAGATTGCCTAGATTGGTGATCGCGTTCGAGAGCGCGGGGTCGAGAGCGAGAGCCTGCTCGTAGAGAACGGCGGCCCGACCGGTGGTAGCGTCGTCTTCGTCGAGGCGGCACCCCTCGAGGTAGAGGTCGTAGGCCCGCTGCCGCTCGCCGGCGCCGATTCGACGTTCATCGAGGACGCGCACCACATCATCGCGAAGGGCGCTCACCTCGAAATCGAGGACCATTTGCCCGGTGGTGGGCTCGAAGGTGCCGTTCTCGCCCTGAACGACGACGGTAGTCCCGTCTGTCGTTACGCGCAGCTCCGAGAGCGGACGCACGACCTTCGGCAAATTGGTCTTCAGGGCGTCGACGCTCTTGCGCACCTGCTGCAACGTCAGGCCCCCTTCGAGCAGGCCCTTGGCGACGCGCAGCCCGATCAGGTCCAGGAAGGTGTAGAAGCGTCGGCGACCGGACCGCCCGGACGGCTTGATGAACCCCGACCGGTCCCAATAGCGCAGACGACCCACCTTGAGGCCGAAAACCCGGGCGACCTCGTCCATGCTGTAGAGGTCCGCGAGGGGGTCGTCGCGGCGTTCGCGACGGGAGGGGCTCGGCGCGGCCGGCTCGGAAGCGGGCGCGGTCGGCGGGACGTTACTCACCTCCGCATTCCCGTCCTTGCCGAAGCGGACGTGAATGACGTTGTCCTGTTCTTCGGTCATCGGCTGTCAGCCGAAGATACGCCGAATGGCACCTCGAGGTCGATGTCGAGGTGGAGCTGGTCGCCCGAGATCTGAATGCTCGTTTCGACCTGGGCGGTGCCGAGGGTCTCGGCCGGGTGACGACGGGTGACCTCCTCGACGGCGATGCGCATCGCTCGAATCCGAACCCGAACGGACCCATCGAGGGTCGTGAGCAGCGCCGCCCGGCCCTCGATTCCGAGGGGCCGCCGCAATTGCGCTTCGACGCGCGTGAGGTCTATGGAGATCATCGTACTGCCGTAGAAAACGCCGTCCCGAACGCTGCCCTCGGAGAGCACCTCGAGTTCGGAAAAGAGCAGCTCCTCGGTCTGGCGGTCGAGAGCTACGTAGCGACGCTCTCGGAGCGCCGGCGACTTCCGAGCCCGGGCCAGGCCCTTGATCTGCCGCTTGGGAACCATGAAGAACGTATCCTACATCGACGCACAGCATGCTTTCCACAAATGGGAGGCCTCAGTATTCGACCCAGGTCTGAAGGACCTCGGCAGCCTCGAGCTCCGGCGTCACGACCGTGAAGTGGGCTACGCGGCCCTCCGGTGATTCCCCGACAGAGCCCACGTTGACCACCCGTATGTCATCGATGGTGCGGTCGAAGGGAACATGAGTCGCGCCGCAGATGAAGAGGTCCGCCGGGTCCCCATGCACGAGGGCGGTCACTTCGGTCTCGGTCATGTCGTGGGAGATCTCCGTATGAGGGTCTGCCGGCGATCCGTGGGTCATCACCAGTTCCCGACCGTCCACCATCGGTAGGCGGATGGCATCCGGGAGCTTCTTGAGTTGGGAGAGCACGAGTTCGCCGACGGCGTCTCTCGTGGAAACAAAGCGGGCGAGACGCTCGCGGGCGTCGTCGTTGAGCGCCTCGAGCTTGTCGGGATCCATCGTTGCGAGGGCAACGTCCCCGGGACCCCGCGTGCAGACCGCGCCGAGATCCACCAGACGACGCCAGACCTCGAGGGGCGCGTCCCCGCCGAGCAGATGGTCCCCAGCGACATAGATGTCGGCCACGCCCATCTTGCGGAGTTCCTCGAGGACGGCATCCAGGGCCTCGATGTTTCCGTGTACGTCCGAGAGGAAGCCCATGGGGCGTGATGCGAGGGGAGTGGCCATTGTCGCGGGAGAGTAGCTAAAAATGACGGAGGCGCACGGGCGTCCCGCTGGGCCCCCTCACTCTGCGGCGACGTGGTCGAGGAGGGTGATTTCGACCCGACGAATGTGCCTCTGGTCGCCATCCCGGACGGTGAGCTGATAGCGGCCGGTCTCGACCGACTCCCCCACGGTTGGCACGTGGCCGATGAGGTCGATCATCATGCCCCCCACCGAATCGTAGTCCCCGTTCACATCGCAGATTTTGAAACCGATCTGGTCTTCGAGGTCGTAGATCGAGATCCCCGCATCGACGAGGTAGCGACCCGGGGCCAGCTCTTCGACGAGCTGGTCGCCCTCGTCATGTTCGTCCTCGATCTCCCCCACGATCTCTTCGAGGATGTCCTCGAGGGTAACGAGGCCGCTCACGCCGCCGAACTCGTCGACGACAACCGAAAGGTGCACGCGACGGCGCTGCATCTCCCGGAGAAGGGTACCGATCTTCTGCGTTTCGGACGCAAAGAACACCGGTGTCCGGTGGAGCTCGCCGACCGTCAGGTCTCCCCCCTCGCCCCGCCCGAGGCGGGCGAAGAGGTCCTTGGCATAGAGAATTCCGACGACCTGATCGACGCGGTCTTCGTAGACGGGATAACGGCTGTGCCCCTCCGCCTCGATGATCGAGGCGACGGCTGCGATGCTCTGGGCGGAGTCGAAGGCGACCATG
>JAFDCW010000366.1 GCA_019312705.1 Deltaproteobacteria bacterium | reverse complement strand
CCCTCGACGAGGACCGCATGAGGGAGGTGTTCATCGACTTCCAGCGCATGCTCCGAGACTGAGGTCAGCTCTTGATCAGCGGACCGACGCCCGGATCGGGCACGGCCCCCGGCGACGGAGACTCCAGCCCTCGGTGGAACGCCTTCTTCCGGCGCCTCGACCGCCACCTCGGAGGCTCCCGTCGCCGCACCATCGTCGCGGCGGTTCCCCCCGGAAGGCACCCTATCGACGACGCGGGGCTGCCCATCCGGACGTACCTGCGCGCCCTCGCCGACGCCGGCTTCGGAAAGGCTGAGGTCGTCGACCGGAAGGCCGGCGAGGTCACCATCCTCGCAACCTGGGAGGTATTCGCCGTGCAAGCCGCCTGATCAGCCCAGGGCCCCGGCCATTGTCTGGCTCGCCGGCGGGCCTCGCTGCTACCATGCGCTCCTATGTCGGAAGAGCATCAGGAGACGCCCCAGGACGCGCCCCAGGACGCGCCCGTGGAGTCCACCGAGACGGAGTCCGCCAACGCCAGCCGAGAAGCGGTCGTCGAGGCCCTGGGCAAGATCCGGGTCTTCGACAGCATCTCCCCCGAGGGCCTCGAACTGCTCGCTTCGATCGCCCGCGAGGAGAGCTACCGGGGCAGCGACGTCATCTTCAAGGAGGGCTCCACCGGCGGAGAACTCTACCTGATCCTCGAAGGCAAGGTGCGCATCTCGCGCGACGTGAGCGGCATGGGTGAAGAAGCCCTCGCGGTCCTCGGCCCCGGGGACGCCTTTGGCGAGATGAGCCTCGTCGACGACTTCCCTCGGAGCGCCGACGCCCGAGTCCACGAACGATGCAGGCTCTTGGTCCTCGAGAAGGACGCGATGGAAGACCTGCTCTTCCTCGAGAAGGATCTGGCGTACGAGATCCTCTGGAACTTCGTGAAGATCCTGTCGGCGCGTCTGCGCGAGACGAACGACAAGATGACGTTCATGTCGGTGACGGGGAAGTTCTGAGCCAAACCGTCGCGGGGCCCCCGGCCGGCGCATCGTGCGCGGTGCACGGCGAAGTGAGCGCCTCTTTCACGTGCAGCCGATGCGGCACCTTCGCCTGTGACGTGTGCGCGTTCTCGCCGCTCGCCGCCCTGCTGGTCTGCCGAGCTTGCGCTGCCGGGGGCCTGGCAGAACCGATCCCCTGGGAGCGGCGCAAGGAGCTCGGCTTCATGCGCGCGTTCTGGGAGACGACCAAGCTGCTCTACCGTGCGCCGACAGCGTTCTTTCGCACGCCGCTGACCGAAGCGGGCGCAATAGGGCCGATCAGCTACGGCCTCATCGCTTACACCCTCGGGCAGCTCGTCTGGAACTTGGTGATGCTGATCGGCCTCGCGATGACCAGCGGCGTCACCGGCCTCGCCCTCGACGAGGGCCAGCTCGGGGGCATGATGGCGGGGTACTTCATCTGCGTCCTGGCCCTCGTGATCCCCATGACCCTCACCCAAGCGCCGATCCAGGGACTCATCGCGGTGCTCGGCGGGGGCGGCCTGAGCCACCTGACGTTGCGCATGATGAAGTCGGCAAACACCCCCTTCGAAGGCACCCTGCGCGCCGTGAGCTATGCCAATGGTGGCTATCTGCTCTACGCCGTTCCGTGTGTGGGCCCCCTCATCGGATGGAGTTTCATGATCGTCCTCGAGGTGATCGCCCTCAAGGAAGCCCACCGTATCGGAACCGACCGCGCGGCGGTCGCGGTCCTCGGCTATCGATTCCTCCTGCTGGGGCTGCTGATCGCCACCTATGCCGTGATGGCGGGGGTGATGTATGCGCTCCCGGCAACGATGCGCTGACGAGGGAAGCGACTACCCCGCGAGGGCCGATTCCGCGGCGAGCCACCCCGTCGTGACCGATGCGCCGAGGCCCGTGCCGTCGGCGTGGGAGACGCCGGCGAGGATCGCACCGCAAGCGAAGACGCCATCGCCCACTCGGCGGCCGTCTTCGTGCAGCATGCGAAATTCGTCGTCGACGGTGATCCCCGACGCAAAGGCGGGCCCGGGAGCGGTCAGGGTGCCGAAGGATTCGAGGGTGACCGGGGTGCGGGTGATGGGCTCGACGAGCACACCGCCGCTCGCGACGAGGCCTCCGGCGAGGGCCGACCCGGTCGCCAGAATGATGACGTCGGCGTCGAGGCGGTTGCCATCGGAGAGCGCGACGGACGACCCATCGATGGCCGAGGCCCGGGCCACGACGTCCGTCACGTCGGCAGCTGCCCGACTCGCGGCGAGGCGACGCGTGAGGCGTGCCCCTTGCGCCCCGCCGGTGGTCTCGGCGACCTCTCCAAGGGGGCTGCCGACGCCCTCCCGGAGGAGGGCCGCGGGATCGTCGTGGTCCATGCCGAGGACCGGGGGGAGAAGCCACGCGTGGGGGGTCGACCCGGGGAAGGCCCGGCGGAGAACCGCCGCCAGCCGCCGCCGGGCGTCCGCAGTGTCCCCGAGAAGGGCGATCTCATGACCCCCGAGCTGTACGTCGGTCTTGCGCGCGAGGAATTCGACGGGGATGTCGACGAAGGAGAGCCCGTCGGCGCCGGGGTCGTCACCGAGAGCCCTCGCGAGGGCGGCCCCGTCGGAGGCCCGATGACCGCGGAAGTGAGCGACCGCGACGAGGCCGCCGGGGGCCTGATCGAGGTCGAGAATGCTCTCCTCGAGGGTCGCAACACGGCGAATCACGCCGTGGTCGGTAGCGATGCGCACACCGGGGGAGTCGAGGTCGAGGGGCCGGTAGGCACCGAGGGCGTTGAGAACCGCGCAGTGAGCGCGACCGACGGCCTCGACGACGGCCTCGACGCGGGCGTAAGGATGCCAGGGGCGCGCTTCGGCAAACGTACGCAAGCGGTCCGCGAGGGCAACGTCGGCGAGGGGGCTCCCGCTGCTCGCCGAAGCAACATCCCAGGCGCCGGAACAAAGCGCGGTCGCGCCCCGGGCACCATCGATGACGCTCACCTCAGCGCCCCCTTCGGCGAGGCAGAGCGCCGCCGCTGTACCGGCGGCCCCGGCGCCGACGACAACCGCCTTCATGACTCCTCCGGTTCGACGATGTCGACGAGCCCGGCTACGACCTGGCGGGCCAGTTGCACCTCTTCCCGGGCGAGGTCCTCGGCGCGCAGGAACGGCGCGCGGCCTTGGAAGAGGTCGGCCGCAAACTGCAAGCTCGCTTCCCTCGGAGACTGCCCCGGGGGCCCCACCTCGGCGCGGACGATCTCGGCGGCCCGGTGAGCACAGCGGAGGCCGCCGCAAGCCCCCCGGCCGAGGCCGGTACGGCGGGACACGTCGTCGATGCTGCGTGCACCAAGAGAGCGGCACGCATATCGGACCTCGCACTCGAGGACGGCCTCGCAGGCGCAGACCTGCGCACGCTCGGACGGTGTGGCGCCGGCCCGACTGAGCACCGTGCGCGCCCGGGCCCCGTGGCGAGCGAAGAGCCCGTTGAGACTGAGCTCCGGGATCCCCCAGCGCTCCGCCAGGGCCGCAGACGGGCCACCGGCGGCTGGGGCACATCCGGGAAGGGGGGTGAGCGAGGGGAGCTTGGCGGGGTCCTTTCCCGCCGACCGGGCGAAGGTCTCGGCGAGGTAGGCGGAGATGCTGAGATGGGCACCGGGTGCGCTCTCCGTCACATGCACCAAACCCGGCGCACCGTCGCGGCGCCCCTCGTCCGGGACCGCCACCGTGTGCACCGCGGACGCCAGCACTGGAAGTCCTTCGAGGCCGAAGCGACCGAGGGCCCCCTGGGCGACCTCTTCGTCGACGGTCGGAAGCACGACACGGGTGGCGCTGCCCGTCGGATAGGAGATTAACTCGTCGACGGCGCGGCCGGTCCCGACCGTCACCGTGGCGACGTCCAGGGTACGGATCGACCGCGTCGACACCGAAGAGATGCCGGCGATCGTGGGGCAATCGACGCCCGTCGCGAGGACGAGGGTCCCGGCACCGAGGACCCGACCATCGGCGAGGCGCACCTCGCGGCGGATGACGCGGTCTTCGTGTCCCTCGTGTCCCTCGTGTCCCTCTTGGCTCTCGTGTCCCTCGTGGCTCTCGTTCGGCGGACTGTCTGGCGAATTCCCGGGTCGACATCCCCGGGCCGACTCTTCGGAACCGACGACCTCGACGCCGAGGAGAAGCGTGGCCCCCCGCTCGACAGCATCGACGACGTAGAGCTGGGCAAGCCGGGTCACGTCGACGATGCACGCGATACCGTCACCCTCGGTGGCGCCTTCGAGAATGATCTGGGTCACGAGATGTGGCGCGAGAACGGAGAGACTCTGGTGGTCCGGTGATGCCGTACCGAAAATGGAGGAGCCCCCGCCGAGCAGCACCTTGCCCACGGAGCTCGCACCGCCCGCGACCTCATGCCTCTCGACGATGGCGACGTCGAGGTCCCGGAGGGTGCACTCCCGCGCGATCGCCGCACCGAACAAGCCGGCACCGACCACGACCACGTCGTGCACACTCGCGTAGGCCGTCACGGCCCGAACTATGCGGGGAGCAGCCCCCCGGGGGAAGGGGCGAGGGGCGCCGGCTCCTTCGGCAGCAGCGCCACGTCGAAGGACGGGAGCAGCTGCTCGGGCATCACTTCGGTGCCTGGCGCCACGAGACCGAGGGAGGCAGCGAGCAAGCCAACCAAAGCCTCCGGAGCCGCCCCCCCCTCACGGTAATCGCCGATGGCGACCGATCCGAAGCGCTTCGAGAGGCGTCGTCCATCGGTGCCGAGCAGGAGGGGCACGTGGAGAAATGAGGGGGGGGCGGCTCCGAGGGCCCCGAAAATCGCGACCTGGCGCGGCGTCGAGGGCAGCAGATCGGCCCCGCGAACGACTTCGGTGATCCCCTGGGCAATGTCATCGACGACCACCGCGAGCTGGTAGGCGAAGAGTCCGTCGGCCCGTCGCACGACGAAGTCACCACCCCAATCGCGGCCATGCACCGGGCCGACATTCTCGTCGACGAAGGCCGGCGGAGGCTCTGGCATGCGAAATCGGATCGACGGCGGCCGGTCCGAGGAGCCCGAACCGTCACGGCAGGTCCCGGGATAACGCACACCGAGGCCCTCTACGCCGTGAGGCGCGCTCGAAGCCGCCGCGATTGCCGCCGCGATGTCTTTGCGGGAGCAGATGCAAGGATAGAGGTGGCCCGAAGAATCGAGGCAGGTGAGGGCTTCTTCGTAGGCGGAGGTCCGGTCGGATTGGACCATGGCCTCGCCGTCCCAGGAGAGGCCGAGCCAGTCCAGATCGCGATAGATCGCTTCGGCGGCCCCGGCGACGACCCGCGGGGGGTCCAGATCCTCCATGCGCATCAGGATCGATCCGCCGGCCTTCCGGGCCCTGAGCCAGGCGACGAGGAAGGTTCGCAGGTGGCCCAGGTGCAGGGGACCGGTGGGTGAGGGCGCAAAGCGTCCGCGGTAGGGCGAGGCCACGGTTGCGTTCTGCCATGTCGTCCGGCTATGAACCAGCCATGCGCAATGCA
>JAFDCW010001090.1 GCA_019312705.1 Deltaproteobacteria bacterium | reverse complement strand
AGGAAAAGCAGTCTCAGCCCCGATAGAAGTCCCACCCACCATAGGTGGCGCAGCGGCCCTCGAAAGGATGAAAAAACTCACCCCGAGGGGGGCTCACCCGCCCCGGAGTCGAACGGGCGCGGCGTGGGAAACGGGCCTGCCCCGGCGGGCTCCGGTTCGGGCTCCGGCTCGGGTTCCGGCGCAGGTTCGGGTGCCGGTTCGACGGCACGAACCTCGACCTTGATCGGGGGCCGGGGCGCGGGCTTGGGTGCCTTGCGCTTGGCGCGGGCCGCCGTCCGCCTGTGGAGCGGGAACCCGACCGCGACGCCGGTGACGACCGTGAACCCTTCGTTGGCAAAATCGGGCACGCCCGACAGTTCGCGTCGCGCACTCCAAAGCTGCATCACCTCGCCCGTGATCTGGACGCGGTTGTTGATCCGGATCTCGAGCCCCGCGTGGAGTTCAAAACCGATCCGCGCGCTGACGTCGACCTTCTCGTTGGCGTTGTGGCGCTGGTACTCGACCCGCAGGATGTCGAACCCGGTGCCCAGTCCCACGTAGGGCCGGATCGGGAAGCGCCGAAACAGATAGATGTTGCCCCCGAAAAACAGCGGCACCGTGAGGTGGCGCAGGTGGGTGGCGTCCCCGTCCTGGAACCCGGCGGCCGGATCCTCGGGCCCGAACGCGACCTGCCCTTCGCTGTAGCCGGATCGGAAGTACCACTGACTGCTCGGAAAGTTGAAGCGACGACGGCTGCGGTCGCGCAGCCAAAAGGTGTGCCAGCGAAGATCCAGGCCGCGCAGCGCCCCCGACCAACCCTCGGTCTCGTTGGCGGTCACCCGCGACTGCGGGAGCGTGACGGTCCCGTCGGGCCGAAACGGCGTCAGGATCACCCCCGCCGACAACGCGCCCCAGATCTCCTTGGGACGCCAGCTGTAGTGCTTCGTATCCCCGTCGTCCTCGACGACGACCACCACGCCCTTCTTGTCCTCCTTGCCCTCGGCGGTCTCGGCACCGTCGACGGTGACCTTGGTGACTTCTTCGAGTTCGCCGTCGACCTCGCGCCATACGGTGACCTCCCAGGTCGGGTCGGCGACGGCGAGCATGCCGTGGGTGTCGACGAACCCGGCGTAGTAGCCGGGGCCATAGCCCACCGCGAACAGGCCCTGGCGAAACGCCTGGTCTAGGGCGCCGCGGGGCGCACGGCGAGTCGGGGCGAACGCCAGACTATGGACCGCGATCGCCCCGGTGGAGTCGGCTTCGATGCTGGCTTCCTCGCGGCGAGGCTCACCGCTGAGGGCCTCTCGGTACACGAACAGCGGCCCGGCCGGGAGCCTGAGGTAGGCGGGCTGGGGGCCCGAACGGTGGAGGTCCGCGAGGCGAACGCCCCGACCGTCCTCGATCGAAAAGCGGTGGGACACGGGCCCGCTGAGGAGCAAGACCCGGCGACGCGCGACGTCCTCGTGGACGAGCACCGGATGGCGTTGGTCGTCCCGCGGCGGGCGGGCCACGACCTGGAGCCGTGCGCGCGGGTCGTGGACGCCACTGTTCGCCGCTGCCACGAAGGCCGCCAGTTCGCTGTATGGCCGTCGCCGTTGAGGTCGGCCCCACCCCGCATCCCGCTGAGGAGCTGGTGGGTGAAGATCCCGCCACGGTAGCGCTCCCACTCGTGGGTCTGCTGATCGGCCGAGTGCGCCAGCAACACCCCGGTGTTGGGAAACGCGCCGAGGTGGTTTTCGGCCAAGAACGTCTCGACCGAGCGGCTGTACTCGGGCGCCGCGCGGTCGGGCTTCCAGTCCTTGCCGCGGGACAACACGAACTCCTCGCTGCGACAGGCGTCGACCAGGAGGTGATTGTGGTCGGCGGGCGAGCGCTTGAGGAGCGTTTGAAACAGGTCGCTGCGGGTGAGCTTGCCGCGGTCGAGGGTCAAAAAGCCCTGCCCATCGGGACCGACGTCGCCGTGGCCGGAGTAGTAGATCAACAGCTCGGCGCGCCCGCCGGCGTCCTTGGCCGATTCCATCGCGGTCACCAGGCGAGCGTGGGCCGCCAGCACGTTCTTGCGGGTCGGGCGTTTGGCCCCGGAGACCAGGTCTTGAAACACGGCCTGCGAGTCCTGGTCGAAGGTGGTGAGCAGCTCGACCTGGGCCCCGATGCCGCGCAGCAGCTCGGTCATGCGTGCGGCGTCGTCGTCGGCAAAGCGCAGCGGCGACTGGCTCTTGTCGAGGGTGCCGTTGTTACCGATCACGAGGGCGAAACGCTCGGTGTTCGCGGTTCCCTGCCCCGCGTCTTCGCCTTTCGCGACCGCGGGCGCCAGCAGGCCCAAGCCGACGGCGGCGGTCAGGGCGGCGGTCGCGAGTTTGATGGGACGGATGATCATGGTCGGCTCTCTCCTAAGACGAAGACGGTCTCTGCAGATTCACAACGGTTCAACTCGGGGCACGGCGCGCCGATCGTGGCTGGGTCCAAGCGCTCGATCCAAGGCGGGGCGCCGACGCTCGCGGGCTTTTCCTCGCGCAGCGCCCGGGCCCAGCGGTCAACGTCGGCGACCGACGCCGGGGTCGCCGACAACAGCCCGTAGACCCGGACCTCCCCCG
>JAFDCW010000365.1 GCA_019312705.1 Deltaproteobacteria bacterium | reverse complement strand
GCGTTCTCGACCGCCGTCGCGATCTGCGAAGTGAGCACGCGCATCAGCTCGAGGCGCTTGTCCGTGAAAGCGTGCTCGGCGACGTCGTTCTCTAGGTAGAGCACCCCGGTCGTCTTGCCCTGGTGAACGAGGGGGAGGCAGAGGATCGAGCCGACGCTGGCGGCGTGGGCATCGCCCAGAAAGGCCGGGTCCTGCCGCGCGTCTCCGATGACGACCGCTTCTCCCGATCGCCAGACGAAGTTGACCACCGAGATGGCGACTCCTGCGGCCTCTGTGACCGGTTCGTCGAGCAGCACCTGCACGTCGTCGTCGGCGGCGGAGCCCCGGGCCATCACGACGAGCGCGTCCTCCTTTTCGACCAGGAGCGCGCCCCGGGTGGCGCCGGCGTTGGCGAGCATCGACTCCATGACCGCGACCAGGAGCTCGGAGAGGTGAATCTCGCCCGCGAGGGCACGTTCGACGCGCAGCACCGTCGAGAGGTCGATTGCGCTGCTGATGTCGGCGTTCGGCGAGACGTCTGCCGATGCGTCGGCGGCGCCGAGGAGGGCAGGGTGGGCGGACTCCAGGGCATCCACCTTGGCCGCGGCGCCCCACCGGCCGTACGCGTAGTGGGCTTCCTTCGAGAAGAACTGCGAGATGCGCACGCGACCCGCTTCGTCGTGAAAGCGCGCGGCGAGCTCGCACGCGAGGGCCTCTTCGTTGAGGTAACCCTCGCGCTGGGCGCCGTCGATGGCGGCATCGTAGTGATCCCGGGCGCCGTGCGTGTCCCCCGCGAGGCGGGCGCGCTCCGCTTCGACGAGGTGCCACTTGTGCAGGAAGTTCGACGGCGCGGAGTCCGACCAGGCCTCCATGCGTTCCTGGTTCTGCCGGACCTCTTCGAAGAGGGTGTCGGCCTCTTCGGGGTGAGACTCTGCCCGGGCTAGGCGGGCCAGAGAGTCGAGGAATACGAAGATGGGAACCGTAACGTTGCCGATCGCCGCGTCGAGGTGGGGCCGGCCTTCCCGCGCGCACTCGTAGGCCGCGTCCCAACGACCGAAGACCACCGAGAGCAGGAGCCGGAAGAGGTAGACTGGCGGAGGATGTTGTTGTAGGTCTCGGAGATGGGCTGTTTGTGAGCCCGGATGACCTGGTCATACGACGCCGCGCGTTCGACGAGGTCGCCGAGAGGGGACCCCGCGAAGAAGAGCAGGTTCGAGTGCATGAAGCAGGAGTAGCCGGCGAACTCGAGGTCGCCGACCTCGAGGGCGAGCTGCAGGGCCTCCGGGATGGGTACGAGCACGTCCCGGAGCGGCTGCTTCCAATGGCCGATGAACGTTGCTTGGATGTAGACCGAGCGGGCGGCGTAGTTCTTTGCGCCGAGGTGGTCGACGAGGGCGAGGGCTATCTCGTTGAGCTCGGTGGCGCTGTCATAGTCACCCACCCCGCCGGCCATCGAAATCGCGTAGCACGAGTAGGCGTAGGTCGATGACGCTGTGTGGCCGTGCTTCAAGGAGAGCACCACCTGCTTGCACGACATCGGCGACAGGAGCGCGGGCCGGCCCAGATACACGGCGGGGTTGGCTCGCGTCATGATGCGCATCGCCGCCAGGGCTTTCTGGTCGGTCATCGCGGGCAGGTCGAGCAGCGCCGCGGTTCCCCGCTTGCCCCAGGCTTCGAAACACTCGTCGAGGGCGGCGACGGAATCCTCCGGTGACGGGTGCGCCGGGAAGTCGACACCGAGCTCGTGCAGCACGGTGAGGGCCGTGTCGACGCCCTCGGAGAACTCGGCTTTTGAAATCCGTGCTTGGATCTCGACGTCGAAGGCCGGGACCTTGTCGATGATGGTCCGGCCGTGGGCGACGACGGCGGCGATCATGTCGGACATGGTCCCGTGGTCGCCGGCCAGGAAAGCAGACTCGGCGGCCGCTGTGTGCAGGCCCAGGGTGAGCTCGTAGTGCGTATCCCAGGCGTCCGCCGGGAGCAGCTCGATCCCGATGGTGAGGTAGTCGAGGGCGGCGTCGTAGGCAGAGGTGCGGCGCGCCTTTTGTCCGGCGCTGAGGTTCGCGAATGCGAGGCGTTCACGTTCCTTGGGGTGGGTCAGGAGCGAGCGCCCGAGGTTGAGCTGATTCACCACGTCGAATACCCGCCCGCTCTTTGCTCCTTCTGCGAGGGCGCCCTCGAGGCGCCGTCCGACCCTCAGGTGGGTGTGCGGGCGAACGTCGTCGTCGATGAGCGAATAGGCGGCCTGCTGCACCCGGTCGTGGGCAAAACGATAGCGCACGTTGGGCACGTCGACCGCGTCCGCGAGCTCGTCCCCGGTCGCGAGCTTGTAGTCCTCGCTGAGCGGAACCAGGAGCCCGTGGCGGACCGCGGGCCAAAGGCTGGCGGCGACGCGGCGCGCGGGTTCGTGGCACACCGTCGCGAGGGTCGACAAGTCGAATTGGTTGCCGATGCAGGCTGCGAGCCGAAGTGACTCCTGCGTCTCCTCGGGCAGCCTTCGGGCCTTGGCCGCCACCAGCTGCACGACATTGTCGGTGATCGCCGCCGCCCGGATGGCGCTCTCGTCCCAGCGCCATTGGCCCCGAGACCCGCCTTCTCGGCCGCACCGGAGGAGTCCTTCCTCGTAGATGCTCTTGAGAAACTCCCCCACGAAGAATGGATTGCCGCCGGTCTTCTCCCGGATGAGGTGGGCGAGGGACTCGACCTCGGACGTCGGTCGTCGGAGCGCGTCCCTGAGCAGCTGCGAGACGTCGCCGGTGGTCAGGGGGGCGAGTTCGATCCGGCGAATGCGGGCGCCCCCGGCCTCCAGCTCGTCGAGGGCAACGGTGAGCGGGTGCCCCTCGGGGACCTCGTTGTCTCGGTATGCACCGATCAGGAAGATGTGTCGGGTATCCGGTGATTCGAGGATCACCCGAAGCAGGTTGAGGGAGGGCCGGTCGGCCCACTGGAGGTCATCGAGGAAGATGGCCAGCGGGTGGTCGGGCCAGGCGAGGGCACCGATGAAGGCCTGGAAGACGACGTTGAAGCGGTTGTGGGTCTCGGCGGGGTCGAGGTCAGGCAACGGCGGTGGGTCGCCGATGATGAGGGCCACGCCGGGGATGACGTCGACGATGACCTGGCCGTTGGGGCCGAGGGCCGACGTGATGCGCTCACGCCACTGACGGACCTCCTCATCGCCCGCCGCGAGGATGCGGCGCACCAGCTGGGTCAAGGCGTCGATGATGGCCGAGTAGGGGATGTCGTGCTGGAATTGGCCGAACTTGCCAGCGACGAAGTCACCGCCACGGCGCGTCAACGGCCGATGAATCTCCTGGACTAGGGCGGTCTTGCCGACCCCCGAGTAGCCCGACACCAGCATCAGCTCTGCGGCCCCTCGTCCGACGTGGTCGAAGGCGTCGAGCAACTGCCCGATCTGCTCCCCGCGACCGTAGAGTTCCCGGGGGAGTCGGAGCTGGGCGCACGTGTCGGCTTCGCCCAGGGCGAACGCAGCGCTTTGGCCGTCCCGGACGCGCTCGAGGTCGTGAACGACCCCATCGGCCGAGCCATAGCGATGCTCGGCGCTCTTGGCCATGAGCTTGTCGAGGACTTGCGAGAGGGCCTCGGGTACATCGTCGCGCCGCAGATGGGCCGGCTCGGGGCGGCGAGCCAGGTGGGCGTGCACCAGCTCGAGGGGGGCCCGGGCGACGAAGGGCACTTCGCCGACCAGGAGCTCGTAGAGGGTTACCCCGAGCGAATAGAAGTCGGTGCGATAGTCGATCGCCCGGTTCATACGACCGCTTTGCTCCGGGGAGATGTAGCTCAGGGAGCTCGACAGGGCGGCGAGATCGCGGAAGGTCCGGGTCTCCTCGGCGAGGGCCGTCGAGACGCCGAAGTCGATGAGTTTCACGACCCCAGTTTCGCGGTTCATCACGACATTGCTCGGGGTGATATTGCCGTGGGTGACGCCCCGGTCGTGCACCGCGCTGACGGCCGCGGTGAGCGAGATGGCCACGTCGAGAAAGTCTGGCACCTCGAGTTTGCCGGCGAGGTCGAGGCGTTCGAGGGACTCCCCGCCGAAGTCCTCGAGCTCCATGGTGAGGTGACCGGAGATTCGGGCGATGCGTGCCGCTCGAGCCACGCTCGGCAGGTCGAGGGCTCGAGTGACCTCGAATTCGCGCCGAAACCAGGCCTCCGTCTCCGCCGTGGGCCGAGGGCTACTCAGAACCTTGAGTACGACGGCCTGGCCGTCTTCGACCCGCGTGGCGCGGAGGACGTGGCAGGTCCGCCCGGAGTGGATCCGCTCGGCGACGTCGTGGATCGGTGCGGCATCCATGAACGAGCCGGGTATTTAGCACAAATTGGACCTGGGCACCGTCTCGCACCGGCGGCGCCCCATTCGTCTCCGGGGGCCCCCTGATTCGCGGCTATGCTTCGCGGCGATGGCAAACGACCTGAAGCAGCAGATGATCACCAGGATGCAGGGCGCCGCATCGCTGAACCTCGCATTCGTCGGCGTGGTCAACGGCCTCTTCGATGCACTGCATCGGTTAGGCCCCGCGACCCCCGAGGCCCTCGCCGCAGCTGCGGAGGTCGACGCCGGCTACGTTCGCAGGTGGTGCGATGCGGCCTACGCCTTCGAGTTGCTCGAGACGGACGGCGACGACTTTCGCCTGTCTGAGACCGGGGACGCCTTTCGCGCCGACGCCGAGGGCACGCTGATGCCCTTTGCCGTGCAAGCCGTCCTCGGCGCCCATATGGCGGAGCGCGCCGCCGGTTTGATGGCCTCCGGCGAGCGCCCCGGGGAGAAGGTGCTCGCCGAGCGCAACACCATCCTGCCGTTCTTCGGGCCCATGCTCGAGAAGACCTTCGGCGCGATGTTCGAGGAGCAGATACTCCCGAACGTGCCGATCTTCGAAGAGGTCGACGAGAAGGGCGGCTTGGCGGTCGACCTCGGCTGCGGCAATGGGTGGTACCTGCGCGCGCTCTGCGGCCGCTGCCCCGGCCTCCGCGGCGTCGGCCTCGACGGATTCGACGAGCACGTTCGCCAGGCGACGGATCTCGCGGCGGCCGCCGGTCTCGGCGACCGGCTGCGCTTCTCCGAAGGGGACATTCATGACTTTCGCCTCGATGAACCCGCGGACCTGATCGCGATGAACCGCGCCCTGCACCACGTCTGGGATGGACGCGACAAGGTGATGCGCATCATCGCCGACCACCTCGCTCCGGGGGGCGCGGCGGTCATCTGGGAGCCCCGGTGGCCTGACGAGCGCTCGAGTTTGCGGCATCCGCGGACCCGCGGCATGGCGTTTCAGAACCTCGCCGAGCACATCCAGGGCAACCATTTCTTGCGCCCCGAGGAGGTCGCCGAGGCGATGCGGGGGGTGGGCCTGACTCCCGAGATCCACACCTTCGCCGGTGGCAACGAAGCTGTGATCGTTGGTCGCAAGTTGGCGGACTGAGGGTCGCCGGGGTCCTCGGGCTGCGTCGGCACGCTGCTCATCGTACGGTGCGTGCCATGCCGTACTCCACCCGCTCCGGCGCATTCCCTGTCTCCATCCCCGTCTCAATCCCCGTCTCCATCCTCGTTTTCTCTTCGTTGCTCGGCGGCTGCTCGGACGATTCGACCGAGCCGGCTCTCGACTCGGGCACGACCGGAGACACCGGTCCGGCTGCGGATGGCGGCGGCGACGGTGCCGTGCGGTCTGCTTGACCTTCGGTGGCCCTCCTGCTCGACTGACAGCATCGTGTTGATCCGCTTGGCCATCATCGCTGTCCTCGTTCTCCCGTGGGGGTGCACAGCGGATACGGAACCCGCCGGGCCCGACGCCGAAGGCGCGGCGAAGATTCTCGATTTCGGGGAAGGTGGTGCCGCGGACGTCGCCCGTTTCACCGTGGTCGAAATGGGCGCGGCTGGGCGCTGGACGGTGGACATTGCCGCCCTGCCGACCGGCGTGTCCGCGACCGTCGACAACCTCGGCGGAGTAGCCCACGCGTTCCGCCTGCGTCTCGACACTCCCGCCGCGGTTGCGTTCACTGCCCGAACCGTCGAAGGTGACGTGGATGCCCACGTCGTCTTGAACGGCCCGGACGGTGAGACCCTGGCCGTCGGCGCCGACCAGTCGGTATTGCCGATGGCGCGGGAACAGGACTCCGTCGTGAACTTCGACGCCGAAGCTGGCGCGGACTACATCTTCGTGGTCGCCGACAAGCAACTCGCCGGCGCGGGTCGGGTCGTGGTGGACCTGGTGATCTTTGCCGAGTCACCGGGGACCAACATCGGTTGGACGAGCCCCGGTCCGCGGGGCGCTAATCAGGAGCTCCGCGACCTGGAGCCTATGCTCGCGTCGTTTCTGGCGGACGGGGTGATAGTCGAGGATACCGACGGACACGTCCTCGTCGGTGACCGCAGTTCGGTGCCTCTTCGAGACCGCAGCTCCATCACGGGCCTCGTCAATCGGGTCAACGACTACCGCGACGTGATCCACCACTACTACAACGAGGAGAACCCCGCCGCCGTCGGCCGCGCCCTCGCTGAACTCTACTGGGTCGCACGTACCCCTTGAGGCGGCGGCTCGCGCACCCCTTCGTC
>JAFDCW010000364.1 GCA_019312705.1 Deltaproteobacteria bacterium | reverse complement strand
CTCGAAAAGCGCATCGGGGCCCTCTGGTCGCTCGCCAACATCGCGACACTGATCGGACTCCTCGGCACCATCTCGGGCCTCATCAAGGCCTTCGGCGCCGTTGCCTTCGCCGACCCGGCCGAGGCGTCGGCGATTCTCTCCCGAGGTATCTCGGAGGCCATGTACAACACGGCCCTCGGTCTCGGTATCGCTGTGCTTTGCATGATCGCCCACCTGATCCTCCATGGAATGTCCAAGAAGCAGAAGCAGGACATGGAGCGGGCAACGATGAAGCTCGAAAACCTCATCGCCCTGCGCCGGCAGGGTTGAACCACGGGGCCCACGGGGCGTCGGGGATACGATGGCAAAGCTGACACCAGCCCAGCGTCAATACATTCGGAAGAAGACGAAGGTCCACGACCTCGATCCTTCCGAAGCGGCGGGTGAACTGAACATCATCCCGTTCCTCGACATCGTCATGAACTTGATCATGTTCTTGTTGATGACGACCTCGACGGCGATCGCGCTGGCGCAGATCAACTCTCAGCTCCCCGAGTACTCCCGTGGGATTGGCGGGAGGAGCTCGAACGAAGAGCCGACCCTCAACTTGACGGTGCTCGTCGTCGAACAAGGCGCGATTGTGACCGGTTCCGGAGCGAAACTCGCGCCAGGATGCCGGGACGTCAACAACAGCACGGCTGCCGGGGACGTCATCACCGTGCCCCGGATCAACGGCGAGTACGACTGGGCCGGGCTCACCGAGTGCGCGTCGCGCATCAAGGAGCAGTTCCCCGAAGAGAACGAGGTCAAGGTCACCGCCGACCCGCTCATCGAGTACCGTCACTTGATTGCGGCCCTCGACGCGCTCCGTAACAAGGACACCGAAGCGCTCTTCCCCGATGTGCTCATTGCCGCAGGTGTGCGCTGATGGCGACCAAGGGCGAAGGGGGCCAGACGGGCGCCGGCGACGGGGGTGGGCACGAAGAGACGCCGGCGACGATGGGCCAGGTGAAGGCCATCATCCGCGGCAAGCTGCGCAAGCAAGAAGAAGAGATGGAGATGGGTCTGAACATCTATCCGATGATGGATATGATGACGATCCTTCTCGTCTTCTTGATCATGCAGTTTGCGTCGTCGGTGGCCGATACCATGCAGTCGGATGAGCTGCGCCTCCCCTACTCGACCTCCGAGACGGTCAAGGTCGACGCCCTGACCGTGAAGATCTCGCGCAACGCGATCATCGTCCAGGACCGAGAGGTTCTGACGCTGCGGAATGGCCAGATCGATGCGGCCGACAAGCAGGGGGGCGGCACCGGTTTCCTGGTGACCCGCCTCGATCGTGAGCTTCAGCAGCACAAAGAGCGCTTGAAGCAGATCGCGTCTCTCCGGGGTCAGAACTTCCGTGGCGAAGTTCAGATCATCGCCGACCAACGAACGCCGTTCCGAACCCTCACCGAGGTTATCTATACGCTCGGTCGATCGGAGTTCAAGAACCTGCGCTTCGTAGTCCTCCAAGAAGGCAGCTAAACAGCGCCGCCTGGGCCGTGATCCACGGCGCGATCTGGCCTCGCTTGTGTCTCGCGCCCCATGCGGCACTGTTTACCGAGCAGCGGATGGCCTACCGCTCGGCGTAGGCGGTGCGGGTTCGGCGGAGGTAGTCGAGGCGGGTTAGCCAATCGTTGGCTTGGACGCGGTCTCCGGTGTCCTCTCCGGAGCTGTCACGGATGGCCTCGAAGATTCGACGGGCCTCGGCGAGATCACCGACGGCGACGAGGGTTGCTCCCAGCATTCGCTGGTGTTCCCGGCGCAAGAGACGGGTCTCGAGGCCTCGATCGCCGGCTTCGCGGATTCGTGGGAGGGCCAGGTCGTAGCGTCCGCTCGCCATGAGCTGGCGCGCCTCGAGGTAGGCTCCGAGGCCGTCGGTGCGGCTCACGGCGAGCTCCCGGTCGTGGTGCACGGCGACGGCGCGGTCGGCGGGCACGCCGTCGGCGCCGACGAGGATATCGAGGATCCGGCTCGCGTCGGCCGATGAGCCTGAATCTGCTGCCAACATCTTCACCTCGAGATTGCGGCGCGCGCCCTCGGTCTGGGGTCGAAGGATGAGTGCGGCGTACGTCCGGGCCGCGCCATCTCCGTCGCCGGTCAGCCAGGCCGCGTCCGCGACGGTCTCCTCGCCGAGGGCGATGATCGGCGCCGGTGCTGGCGGGTCCCCGGCGAGGCCTGCAAGGACCGCGGCGGCCTCGTCGTGTCGACCGGCCCGGGCGAGCACGCCGGCGAAGCGCGCGCGGGTGGCGACATCGTTGTCGTCGATGGCGAGCAACTCTTCGCACGTGGCGATGGCCGCCTCCGCATCTCCGGCGGCGAGGTCCCCGCCGAGTTGACCGCGGAGCCGCGCGACGAGGTGTGGGCAGACCGCCGAAAAAATACTGACCCGCTCGAAGCGCACCCGAGCGAGGGCGAGCGCTTCCTCGGGTACCTCGACGGTGTCGAGGTACGCCCGGTAGCCCCGCTCGAGTTCTTCCAGGGGCAAACCTGCGGCGGCCGCGATGTCGCCGTGTAGATACGCATCGCGGATCACCCCCGCCCCGTGCTCGTCGAGCAGATAGCGGACGAAGGACCCGGAGACGGTGTAGGCGTTGCTCGCGGGCTGGCCGAGGAACGAGAGGCCGAAGACCGCCTCGAGGGGCGGCATCAGCTCGAGCTCCACCATCGCCTTGGCCCATTGGTGGGGAGTGAGGCCGTCGCGCTCATTCCACGCGACGGCGACGGCCACCCCTTCGATGAGCGACGGGTCGGGCAGAAATCCGCCGAGCTGACCTCCGACCCGGAAAGGACCAGCGGCGGTATTTCCGGCGACCACGTGCACGACCTCGTGGAAAAGTACCGGGTGAGGCCATCGGCCGAGCTGGAGGTAGACCTCGTTCCTCCATGGCTCGGCGATGTAGGTGCGGCCGGCGCCCATGTATCGGCGCTTCTCGTCGGCGCTACGAAAGAAATAGGCCGAGACCGGCTGCGTTTGGTTTACCCCGAGGATCTCTTCGGCCTGGGTGACCCGGAAATCGCAATCGGCGACCACGCGGGCGAGGTCGGCGCGGCGAAGTTCCCGGGGCGCGTGCACGACGCACCGCTCGCCGCGGACCGTCGCCCCGAGCTCCTCTGCGATGAACTCCGCCGAGCTCCGGTGGCCGAGGGTTTCTCCTTCGGCGTGCATGACGCCCGCGGCCGCGATGAGCACCAGTGCGAGGGCGCTGCCCAGGGGGGTCCGCAGCAATCGCCGCGGTGAGATCCTCCCCTCGGCCGGGGACAGGCCCCGGGCCGCGAGGAGGGTCAGGCCCAGGAGTAGGGCCACGGTGCCCGCGCGGAAGGTCAGGTACGCGATCGGTAACGTGGTGCCTTCGTCGTAGATGGTCCCGGGGAACCACCCAGCGAAGAGTCCATAGACGAAGATCGCCGGCGTACTCCAGAACCGGTAGAGCCCGGCGCCGACCGCCAGGAGGGGCAGGAGCGTCGCGACCCAGGTGCTCAGGCGCGGCCGGGGGATCACGATGGCGCTCAGGGCTCCGAGGGTCGCTGCAGCGTAGGCGCCGAGGACGGGCCCGAGGACCATGAAAGCGAGGCCCAGGCCCGGCGTGCACTGCCGGAAGCGCGCGGTGTTGATGAAAAGCAGCAGCAGCGGCGCAGCGACCACGACCGTCGCCATGCCGACCGCGAAGGCGACGACCGGGAGGGCCGGGAGTGGCATCCCCCGGCGGCGGCGACTCACCGTCATGCGCGCCGCCGCGGCGGCGATGAATGGCGGGAGGAGCACCCCGAGGACGAGACCGCTCTCGACGCCGTGTACGCCGGTCAAGGGCGAGGCGCACATGGCGAGGCCGGCAATCGTCGCGACGCCGAGCGCCAACTTCGCGCTCGTCGTCTCGAAAAAATGAGCCATCGTCAGAGTGTGATCGTCAGGCCGGCGGGGCGGCCGGCGCCGCCGCCGTGGTCTCCGGCGCTTCCATCACGAGGGCCAGTTCGAGGACCTCGCTGACCTTCGAGACGAGGTGAATCTCGAGGCCTTTGCGCACCTGCTCGGGGAGCTCGTCGAGGTCGGGCTCGTTTCGCTTCGGGAGGATCACGTGTTTGATCCCTGCGCGATGGGCCGCGAGGCACTTGGACTTGATGCCGGTGACCTTGAGCACCGCGCCGCGGAGCGTGACTTCGCCGCTCATGGCGACATCGGGCCTCGCCTCGATACGGGTGAGCATCGAGGCGAGGGATACGAAGATCGCCATTCCCGCCGCTGCACCGTCCTTTTTCACCGATCCCTGGGGAAGGTGCACGTGCACGTCGATCTTCGACAGGAAATCTTCCGGCAGGCCGAATTTGTCCGGGCGAGCTCGGATGTAGGTGAACGCGGTGGCGACCGACTCCTTGAGAATGCCGCCCATGCTTCCGGTGAGGTGGATTCGACCCTTCCCGGGCATGCGCTGGGACTCGACGAACATCAGGTCGCCCCCTGAGGGCGTCCACGACAGACCGGTCGCGACGCCGGCCTTCCCGTGACGTTCGACCTTCTGGGGCTTGATCCGCGGCGGGCCGAGGACGTCCTCGACGAACTCCGGGCCGGCCTGTTCCATCACGTCTTCGCCATGGGCAAGGCGCACCGCGACGGCGCGGCACACGGCCGCCACCATCTGCTCGAGTTTTCGAACGCCGGCTTCTCGGGTGTACTCGTCGACGAGCTTGTCGACGCCCGACTCGAGGAATTCGAGTCGCTCGGGAGACAGCCCGTGCTCCGAGAGCTGCTTCGGGATCAAGAACTGCTGTGCGATCGCGAGTTTCTCGTCGCGGGTGTACCCGGGCAGCTCGATCATCTCCATGCGATCGAGGAGGGGCCGGGGAATGGTGTCCTTCCGGTTCGCCGTCGCGACGAACAACACCTGCGAAAGATCGAAGGGCACGTCGAGGTAGTGGTCGACGAACTCGGAATTCTGTTCGGGGTCGAGGACCTCGAGGAGCGCGCTCCCAGGGTCGCCCTGGAAGTCGCTGCCCAACTTGTCCACCTCGTCGAGGAGCATCACCGGGTTACGTGAACCGGCCTTCTTGAAGGCGCCGATGATCCGTCCCGGGAAGGAGCCCACGTACGTTCGTCGGTGGCCTCGGATCTCGGCCTCGTCCTGCACGCCGCCGAGGGAGACGCGGGTGAAGTTTCGGCCAGTCGCGCGGGCAATCGACTTGCTGAGGCTCGTCTTGCCGACCCCGGGCGGGCCGACCAGGCAGAGGATCGGCCCTTTTTTGTCGCTCCGGAGCTTGCGGACGGCGATGTACTCGAGGATACGTCGTTTGATCTTCTCGAGGCCGTGGTGGTCCTCGTCGAGGACCCGGCGCGCTTCGCCGACGTCGAGACGATCGGCGGTGACTTTGCCCCAAGGCAGATCGGCCAGCCACTCCACGTACTGCCGTGACACGTGGTACTCGCTGCCTGCCGGAGACATCGACCGCATGCGGGAGAGCTGCTTCTTGGCGGCGCGTTCGGCCTCGGGGGTGA
>JAFDCW010000363.1 GCA_019312705.1 Deltaproteobacteria bacterium | reverse complement strand
GGTGCCGTCGTCGCAGCCGCCGCTACCGCCGCAACCGCCGCCGCCGGTGCCGTGCAGGCCGGGGCCGCCAGTGCCCCCGAGGGTGCCGGTCCAGTATCGCCCCATGAGCCGCCCGCGCACGTCGGTTGCCCCCGTCCCGGCCCCGCCATTGATGACGCGGCCGTTGCGGCCGTTCCCGGGCACGGCGCAGGTCGAACTCCCGGATCCGCGGTATCCGTAGCTGCCGGTGGCGAAGGTGCTGGCGCTCGCGCCGCTGCTACCTCCCCGGGCGTCCAAGTCGATGCTGAAGATATTGCAGTCGGTGTCCATGGTGCCGCCGCGGCCGCCAGCACCAGCATTCGGTGAGGAGCCCCCGGAGCAGGAGTTGGTTCCCGCAGTCCCGGCCGCACCCCGCGACGAGTCGTCGCACGCCGTCGCAAACTGAGCCGCCGCGCCGCCGTTCGACCCAGCCGGCGCGGCCGAGGACGACGCTGAACCGCCACCGGTCCCCGCGAGCCCGTTCCCCGCGTTGCCCCCGCGGAGGGTTACCCGGATGAGCTCCATGCCCGTCACGTTGGCGGCGTGAACCACGTAGCTCGAGCGCCCCGTCCCGGCCATGCCCGATGGTGCGTCCGGCCCGACGAGGACTAGGTTTTCGAGGGTCGGGGCGACGATGAGGTCGTGGGCCTTGACGGCCATGTACTGGCCGTCGGTGCTGTCGGCGCCGCCGGTGATGGTCGTCTGGTGAGCCGCGTCCGCCCGGGCGTCGCGAACCCAGCTCGCATCGTAGCCGCCGAAGACCCGCATGCCGTCCCGGAGCTCTACGACTTCGTCGTAGCTGCCCGCCATGACGAAGAGGTCACGCCGTGCCTCGCCGATGGCTCGGGTCATGGCGTGGCTGATGGTCTGGCACGGCGTCGCGAAGTCCAGGCCACAGGTAGCGCTGTCGGCGCCGAGGGAGCGAGAGACCAGGATGCCTCGGGCCAGGTCGCCGTCGATGCCGTCGCAGTTTTCGTCGAGGAAGGCGCCGTCGGGGTCGTCGGTCGCCGCGCCGATCTCACATTCGCAGCCGTTGTCGCCCTCGCCGTCGGCGTCGGCGAAGCCCATGGCGCACGCCGTGGTGCAGGCGCCGGCCTCGCAGGCCGCCGTCACGTTCAAGGCCTCGGGGGGAGGGTCGGGGCAGACGACGCAGTCGTTGGCGCCGGTGGGGCCGCAGTGCAGCGGGTCGGTCAGGTAGTCGGCGGGGGTGCTCACGCACATCATCGAGGCTTCGACGCACTCGTCGACGGTGCAGTTGTTGGGGTCGCCGCAGTCGCGCCGGTCCGGGCTCACGCACAGGCTGTCGAAGCACACCTCCTCGCCGTCGCAGAAGATGCCGTTGCCCCCGCAGTCGGCGTCGAACTCGCAAGCCGCCGCGGGCCGGCACCCCTGGCCAACCACGCAGACCAAGTCCATCGGGCATCGGCTCTGGACCGGGGTGTTCTGGCACATGTCGGTGGCCGCGAGGCACTCGTCCTGGGTGCATTCCACGCCGTCGCCGCAGTCCGGGGCCGGGGCCGCGACGCAGCGCCCTTCGAGGCAGTCCAGGGCCCCGTTGCAGTAGATGCCGTCGTCGATGCAGTCGGCGGCGGTGGTGCAGCCGGCGCCGGCGTCACCGGTCGAACCATCACCCGCGTCTCCGCCGTCGGCCGGCGTCCCGGGCCTCGTGCCCCCGTTGCTCGCGCACCCCGTCTGGACCATCAAGGAGAACGCCCCGAGGGCCACCATCAAGAATAAAAACCGCATCGACGCCGCCCCGTTCTGCTCTGGGCCTGCCATGAGCAGCTCCCGATATCCCAAGGCCCAATAGTACCATCGTACGGGCGCGGCGTCCCGCGGTCGCCGTCTGGCAGTTGAACAACGACCAAAGTGGGGCGACCCTCTATCCTGGCGAGAGCCCCATGGCAGGAACCAACCGCGAATCCGCTGCCCTGAGTCGAAGCGCCTCCGAGCGAATCGGCCAGACCGTCGACAGTCGCTACCGGCTCGAGGAGGTGGTTGGCATCGGCGGCCTCGGGGTCGTCTACCGCGCCGAACACACGGCGCTGCGCCGCTTCGTCGCCCTGAAGTTGATGCACGACATCTTCGCGGATCACGACGAGCTGCGCGCCCGGTTCGAGCGTGAGGCCCGAGCGCTGAGCGCCCTCGACCATCCGAACATCGTCGCCATCACCGACTTCGGAACCCACGACGGCTCTCCCTACCTCGCGATGGCGCTCATCGAAGGCGTGTCACTGTCTGAACGTCTCACCGCCGGCCCCCTCGACGTCGACCTGGCCATCGAGATCATCCGCCAGGTCCTCGACGCCCTCATCGCCGCTCACGCCGCGGGTATCGTGCACCGGGACCTCAAGCCGGGGAACATCATGCTCGAGGAGCGGGCCGGCACCGCGCTGCGCGTACGCATCGTCGATTTCGGTCTCGCCAAAATCGCAGACCCCCGCGCCGAGGGCGCCCCCGACGCGACCCTGACGAAGATGGGCACGGTCATCGGCTCTCCGAGCTACATGGCCCCCGAGCAGACGATGGCCGATCCCGTGGACGAGCGATCCGACATCTACTCCCTCGGCATCATCCTCTACGAGATGCTCGTCGGCCGTTGCCCCTTCGTCAACGAAGACCCACTCGACACTGTGCGCGCCCATCTGACCCGAGAGGTGCCTCGCCCCGAGTCCCTGCGTCCCGGTTTGGCTCTGTCTCCCGCCCTCGATGCCCTGGTCTTCTGTGCCCTCGCCAAGTCTCGGGGTGACCGCTTCGCGTCCGCGCAGGCGATGCGCGCCGCGGTCGATGAGCTGCCGGCTCCCGCAGCGACGGTGACTGAGCCCCCCACCGGGCCGGGCAATACCCAGCCGCTGCCCACGATCCAGAAGTCGCAAGAGTCGCAAGAGTCGCAAGAGTCGCAAGAGTCGCAAGAAGTCGAGAAGGCCGACCAGCCACGCGAGGCAGACGAATCACGACGTGTGCCCGAGGACCCGCCGGCCAAGCCCTCCGAGGCGGAACATCCCCGGCGTCGCGCCGCCATCGCCGCCCTGGCCATCGCGGGGACCCTCGGCCTCGGGGCGACTGTCCTCACCCTCGCCTTCGGTGGCGACGATGGGCCGGATGGGGCGATGCATGACGGCGCCGGTGCGTACGGCGACGACGGCATGATGAACGTCGGCGAGGATGAGTTGCCCGCCCTGGATGGTAGGCCCCACGCCTACGACCCCCTCGCCGGAGAAATCCCCGAGGCGATCGTGTTGTCCTTCGGGATCGTGCACGGCGGAGGCGAACTCAACCGCGCCCAGCAGCGGCAGCTCCAGGAGTATCAGAGCGCGCACGAGGACGACGCTCGGGCGTCGCTGATCCTCGCTCACGACTACGCCCAGAAGAACTGGTATCGCGACGCGCTGCCCCGCTACGAGCGGGCCTACCGCATCGACCAAGGTTGTCGGGGAAACCCGTGGATGAGTCAGGACCTCTTGCGCATGGTCGCCGCTCCGACCTACGGAAACCGAGCGATGCGGCTCGTCCAGAGAATCTACGGCGCCGAAGCGATCCCCTACATCCAAGAACGTCTCATCGAGAGCGGAGACCTCGACGACCCGGAACGACGACGCCTCGAGCAGCTTCTCGATCGGCTCGAGTGAGAGCGGGGAGGGGCGGCGCGCTACCGGATCGTCCGTCGCCGTTCTAGTACGGGTCGAGGATGAGCGACGAGGGCGTATAGTCCCCCCATGGGGGAAGGCTCGGACGGATCGCGGCCCGGCGGAGCGCGCCGTGCGTCGGGACGTACCCGAGACGGTGAATCCGACGTCGGCGGCTCCGGGGCGTCCCCTGCGGACGCGGGAGCGGACCCTCAGCAAATCGGCCCCTACACGATTCGCCGCCGCCTCGGCGCGGGTGCGATGGGGGTCGTATACGAAGGCTGGGACCCACGGCTCCGGCGCTCGGTCGCGGTTAAGATGCTGCTGGCCGAGGGCGCCGGCGGCGACCGGCACATGACGCGGCTGATTCGCGAGGCCCAGGCCCTCGCTCAGCTCCGGCATGCGAACGTCGTGGCTGTCTACGACGTCGGTACCCACGAGGGCGCGGTCTACGTCGTGATGGAGCTCGTCGACGGGGAGACCTTGGGGCAGTGGGCGAGGCGCGTTCGTCCCAACGTCTCCCAGGCCCTCGACGTGCTTTCCGGCATCGGCCGCGGCCTCGCCGCCGCCCACGCCCGCGGCCTGGTGCATCGCGACATCAAGCCCGACAATGTGTTGGTCGACCGGAGCGGTACGCCGCGCATCGTCGACTTCGGCCTGGCCCGGGTGGCCGAGGCAGACTTGTTGACCTCGCTCGTCCAATACGTCCCCGATGCGGCCCTCGACGCGAAGCTCACCCAGACCGGGACGGTCCTCGGCACACCGGTCTACATGTCTCCGGAGCAGCTCCAGGGAAGCGTCGCCGACGCGCGGTCGGATCAATACGCGTTCGGGGTGACGGCGTACTACCTCTTGTACGGTGTGCTCCCCTTTGCCCACGATTCGATCGGCGCGTTGGTGCACGCGGTCACCGCCGGGGACATCCGCACGCCGCCGGACCATGGCGAGCCCAAGGCCGTCCGCGACGCCGTGTTCCGAGCCCTCTCGAAGGACCCGGCGGCGCGCTTCCCGACGATGGGCAAGCTGGTCGCGGCGCTCTCGATGCCGGTCGCGGCCCCGACTCGTCGTCGGCGCTTCTCGCCTTGGGTGCTCGCCGCGGTAGCTGCCGTGGGCGTCGTCGTCATCGGCGGGCTCGGTGTCGGAATGGGTTTGATGCTGGGGCAGACCGGGGATGAGGCGCCCCCCCAGGCGAGCGCGGTGCCCGCTCCCGTTCCCGCTGCTGTTCAAGGCCCCTTTCTCGTTCCCGCCCCCGCCCCCGCCGCCGTTCCCGTTCCCGTTCCCGTTCCCGTTCCCGTTCCCGCTCCCGCTCCCGTTCCCGCTCCCATTCCCGTTCCCGCTCCCGCTCCCGCTCCCGCTCCCGCTCCCGTTCCCGCTCCCGCTCCCGCTCCCATTCCCATTCCCGCTCCCGAAGCCGCCTCACCAACGCGGTCGAGGTCGGTGCCCTTGCGGGAACTCCGAATCGCCAATTCCAACAATCTCTGGGCCAATACGGGGATTCCCCGTCGCGCCGCGCAGCACCTCGTTCCTTCGCTGTCGAATTGTTTTGCTCCTGACTGGCAGAACCCATCGAGGGCCCGGAACATCGGTATCACCGTGACCGTCACTGCCGACGGGCGGCCCACGAGGTTCGAGGTCGAGGATACGAGCACGGTGCCAATGCTCACTCGAATCTGCCTCGCTGGGGTATTTGAGCGTCAGCTGCACCGGCTCCCGGAAACCCTGGGCCGAGGCGGCGAGGTTACCTACGTCATCCCGTTCTCTCCCCCGTGACTTCGGCGCCAAGCGTCTCTTCTCCCCTTGCCTAATCCCGTCCCTTTCGAGAAGGTCTCTCAATCGTCAGCGGCCCCATCGGAGAACGACATGCGC
>JAFDCW010000362.1 GCA_019312705.1 Deltaproteobacteria bacterium | reverse complement strand
GCCTCTTGGGCAGGCTCCGGTACCTCCGCGGCGTCCGAGGGTGGCCGATCGGGCCCGGCGGCGTCACCGATCCCCGCGTCGAGGCTCTGCCCGGAGGCCACCCCGGCACCGCCAAATAGCGCGAAATACAACGCAATTACGAAATTTGCCGACCCAAGACGCATGGCGCAACCACCATTGTCCCGGGTCCAATGGCGACCTGTCGACGAAACGACAAGGAGCACCGCCGCGAGGGGCCTTCGATGCGCCTTCGGATCGGCGCCCGGTTCTGTGTGAGAGTTTGGCGAAGGTCTGCATGCCGGAGCTACCGGACATCGAGCTCTACCTCGACGCCCTCGACCGCCACGTGACGGGGGAAGTCCTCGAAGGGGTGCGTCTGGTGAGCCCCTTCCTCTTGCGCTCCGTCGACCCGCCTCTGGGCGAGTTCGAAGGCCGACGGGTGCGAGGATTTCGTCGCATCGGAAAGAGAATCGTCTTCGAGATGGGAGACGAGCTCTTCCTCGTCTTTCACTTGATGGTCGCCGGTCGTTTCCGCTGGAAGGCGCCGGGCGCCAAGGTGAGCCGGCCCCGGGGCCTCGCGGCCCTCGACTTCGGAGAAGGCACCCTCGTCCTGACCGAAGCCAGTAAGAAGAAGCGCGCGTCGCTTCATTGCGTGCGCGGTGAGGAAGCGCTCCGGGACCACGACCCCGGAGGCATCGACGTGCTCGGGGCGAGCTTCGCCGAGTTCCGGGACGCGTTGACCGCCCGGAACCACACCGTGAAGCGGGCCATGACCGACCCTCGAATCACCAGCGGCGTCGGCAATGCTTACTCTGACGAGATCCTGTGGACCGCAGAGGTCTCGCCGGTGAAGTGGACATCGCGGCTCACCGACGACGAACTCGTGCGCCTCCACGAGGCGACCAAGTCAGTGCTGTCGATGTGGCGCGACCGGCTCATCGAGGAGGTCGGTGAAGGATTCCCGGACAAGGTCACCGCCTTTCGGCCGGAGATGGCAGTGCATGGGAAATACGGGCAGCCGTGCCCACGGTGCGACGATCCCATCCAGCGCATTCGCCGAACCGCGAGCGAGGTAGACTACTGCGCGACGTGTCAAACGGGCGGCAAGGTGCTCGCCGACCGGGGCCTGTCGCGGCTGCTGAAGGGTGACTGGCCGAAGACCCTCGAGGAGCTCGAGGCGCTTTCGAAGCGCTGATTGAAGGGGTGAATCGTGCTAGGGGCAGCGCATGATCACCGTGTCGAAAACGCGAATCCTGGCCGCTCTCTGTCTGCTCACCGCGGCGAGTGCCTGCGGCGGGGCCGAGAGCGCTGAAGGCAACACGTTGCCGGCCCACGCCCACGGTCATCCCGGCGCCGAGGGTGGCGGCCATGGTGAGCACGGCGGTCATGGTGAACACGACGGCGCCCACGACCACGACTTCTCGGACGCCGAGGCCTTCGCCGAGCGCTTCGACGACCCGAGCCGCGACGAGTGGCAGCAGCCCGCCGTCGTGATCGAAAATCTCCAGCTCAGCGAGGGCATGATCGTCGCCGACATCGGCGCGGGAACCGGCTACTTCCTGCCTCATCTCTCCCGCGCCGTGGGCACCGAGGGCCACGTCTTCGGCCTCGACGTCGAGCCCAACATGGTGCGCTACATGACAGCGCGCATCGGCCGCGACGGCCTCACCAACACCGAAGCGCGCGAGGTCCCGACTACCGAGCCGGGCCTCGAAGCGGCGTCCGTCGACCGCATCCTCATCGTCAATACCTGGCACCACATCTCGGACCGCGAGGCCTACGCCGCGAAGCTGATGCAAGCCCTCCGCCCCGGAGGCTTCGTGCTCGTCGTCGACTTCACCGAAGACTCTCCCCACGGCCCGCCCCCGGCCATGCGCCTGCCCCCCGAGACCGTCGCAGAGGAGCTCGAGGCCGCGGGCTTCACGACCACCACCGACGCCGACACGCTTTCGATTCAGTACGTGGTCCGCGGCGCGCGGCCGTAGCGATTGACGGATAGGGGAGATGAATGTCACAAGAAAACAATGCAATATCATAGCGATAGAGCGTGTGATATTTGAATATGTATAAGAATATTGGCATGTATATAATCAGCAGCTTATCGTTGTGATATTATTCCGTTTAATCGCACGAGCATTGGAAAGAAGCTTCGCTCCCTCCGAGTCCAGCGTCGGTGGACCCAAACCGAGCTAGCAGAGCATCTCGGCCTCTCGCAGCCGAAGCTGAGCCAGATCGAGCGGGGCAATGCATCGCTATCCGCCGAACAGCTGCTGCTCGTGCTCGAGCTCTTCAATGTCGGCGTCGACCACTTCGCACCGCGTGGCGCCACCAGCGGTTCGATCCTGCAGAACGCGCTAGCGCGCCACGGTGCGACCAACCTCGCCGAAGCCTCCACGGGTGCCCTCGAGGCGAGTTCGGAGCCGAACGACGTCGTGTTCGAAGTCCTCCGGGCGCCCGAGTCCCCACGACACCTGACCGCGCTCGCGCCGGTGCTAGTTTGGAGTGCGGGCCGGATCTCCATTCCCGAGGTCGCGAGTCGGCTAGTGCGTGTCGGGCGCGGCCCTCGTCTGGGCTGGCTCCTCGACAGCTCGCTCGAGGCAATGGCGCACGACCGCCCGGCGACACTCGAGGAGCGGCGCCGGGCTCAACGCGCCAAGCTGCTCATCGAGTCGTTCCTGCGGACGGGCGGGTTAGCCCCACCCGAGGAAGCGAGCCCCCTCGACCTCTTGGACCGAGACGTCCGCAGCCAGAAGACCGCCGAGCAACTGTGGGAGCGCGCCTCCGAGACGGCGAGACGGTGGCGCATCATCACCAGATTGCAGGCCGACGATTTTCTCCACGCGCTGAGGTCCGCTCATGAGGCCCGTTGAGAGCTTCATCGTCGAACTCGCGAATCGGTGGGATCCACCTTTGCAGAAGACGCTCTCGATCATCGGGTCGACGGCTCTGATGCTGCAAACCGACTATGACGTTGGGCGGATCAGGTTTTGAGGAAGCACAGGGGGCGATGGCCTGATCGCTTACAGGACAGTCGTGGCAGAAGAAGCCGGCGCCGCCGAGCCGTTCTCAGGACTCCGTACTCAGCGTGTGAGCAAGTGGGCTACGTAGTCCACGTTCGTGCAGGAGCTTCCGAGGCAGGCGGGGACGATCTCTACGTACAGATCGGTATCCGTCGCGGCTTCGAAGAAGCGGGGGCTACCGCCCTCGTCGATGATGGTGCCGCTGGCGACCCGCAGGTGGATGGTAGGTAGGGGAAACTCCCCGTCGAAGTCCGTCATGGAGCGCGTGGACTCGAGGTGGACCCCGAGCGTCTCTCCTGCGCTCAGCGACACCACGAAGACGTCCGCGCTCGGGTCTGCCATGGATACGCCCTCGGTGGCGCCGGTGATCGTGACGTCGGGCGTGACGGGTTGGGCTTCGGCCCAAGTGTCGTTGGGCTCGACCTCTGCGATCGTCGGTGTGGCGGGGGCGTCGAGCTCGAAGAGGAGGAAAGTAACGTCCACCATCATCGAGCGGAAGCCCACGTCTCTCAGGCCGAGCAGCTGGCTGAGGGGCGAAGAGTCGGCGTTCTGGAAGCTCGCAGGTATTGACACGAACCTCGGCATGCTGCGACCGATCTGAATCACTGGCTCGCGACCCGCGTTCGCGTCGGCGCTCACGCGAACGATCGAACGTGGCGGCTGTGCGAACTCGTACCAGTCGTGGCTGCCTCGCTCGATGAAGGAGGACACACTGGAAGGCAGTTCCGGACTCGTGGGGCGTATCTCGGCCGCGGTCGCCAAAGCCGTGTAGCCGAATGTCGGCCCTCCGACGTCTGCAGGCGCTCCCGACATGGGCACGTTCCGGAGGTCGTCCAGTCTGATGTGCCCGTTGGCGAGGATCTCCATCGCGGAAGTCCTGCCTTCGGGAAGTGCGCGCAGGCCCTGCAACGAGATGGTGGGCTGGAGGTCGTCTGTCATTGCGGTCACTTCGAGGCGGACGGTGCTGCTGGGAGTGACGTCGAAGTAGACGGTGCCGCTGCGAGTGACGACGAAGTAATCGGAGTCGAAGGCATCTCCGTCGACCGCGGAGATCTCACCCGGGGCTGGCGAATCGACCCGAAGGGCTCGGGGGGCGGTGTAGTCGGCGTGGGTGAGCCACGCGCCGACCTCGTAGTGATAGGGACGGGGCGTCACCGCCGTGCCATAGGGTTCGATCACGAACAGGTGCTCGTGACCACCATGAAGCCCCTTGCGAAACGGATCCCCACCCTGACCGAGCTCGCCAAGGGGATCGAGAAGTTGGCCGTCAGTCAGGTCGAAGACATCTGTCCGCTCGAGTCCCTGCACCACCAGGGCAAGGTCGGTGGGAGGAATCAGCGTGTAGATGGCGATCTCGACGTCCTCGATGGTCCCCGCGGTCGTTCCCGGTGGACAGGGGAACTCCCGCGTACCCGGCGGCGGGCCCATGATCGAGTCGTGCGTGGGTTCGCAGGAGGCTGTGCTCAGCGGCCCGATGGGTGCCGGGGGCACGAGACGGGTGAGGATCTCGTAGCGCGTACCCTCGCGTCCCCCGATCATCACCGTATAAGCGCCCTCTTGGGGAATGAAGAACTGTGCGGCTCGCGTGCACCCGACGCACTCTGCGGAGCGGTAGTAGAGGCTGGATCGAACGGTCATCGAAACGGCGACGTCCTCCTCCGCGTTGACGAGCTCGAGCTCGAGTACCATGCCGCTGGGCAACGACGTAGCGTAGGAGTCTAGGTCGGCTTCAGAGGCGATGTCGCCGCGCAGCGTGTCGCCGACTTCGAACACGGGCCTCGCGGCACCTGTATCTCCGAGGTCGCCGGTATCGGTGACACCAGCATCCCGCAGCGCGCTGTCGACGCCGCTATCGTCACTTCCGCAGGACGCGAGGATGCTGAAGAGGAGCACACAGCCAGTCAAACCGAGCTTCATTCTCCAATCTCCCCGCAATCGCCAGCGAACCACAAAGGGACGCCGCGCCTAGCGTCACCATCACCGAAGTACCCCCCCGTGCCGAGATGACAAGTCATGACTTCGGGAGGGCTTCTTCGCGGTCGCGCTCTCGGTCGGCGCTTCGAGAACCTCCGTGCTGCTCCGGGTAGCGCGTGCCGGCGATGGCGCCGTTGGGGAACACGGCGTCGAGGGCTTTGACGTCTTCCGCGGCAAGGTGCATCGAGACGGCGGCGACCGCGTCCGTGAGTTGAGCGCGCGCACCCGGCACGAAAAGAAGGTCACCCTGGCTCCGCGGCTCTTTCTCCGTCGCCTGCTCCGCCACGTTCTACCGATTGCTGCTCAGGAGGGGCTTTCAACGTCGCCCCCCTCCGCGATCAACTTCGCCAATCTTCTGATGAGCCGTGCATGCTCTACGTGTCCCGCTTCGCGAAGCAGACGTGCCGCCGCCGATGTCGCTCTACGTCGCTTCGCGTCGCTTTGAGTACATGAAAGTCAGGGAGGTGCCTGGGTGCCGCTGGTAGCTTGCAGAAGCACGTGTGTCCCGGAGTAGCCGCATGACGTTCTGGATCCTAGCTGCCACGCTTCTTGCTGTGGTCGTGCTTCTGGTTGTGACGAACCGAGGGCAGGACTTCGTCGCACGGACGCTCTCGACCAGTAGCTTGCAGGTGGACCACGTGCTGACTGAGCGTCCCCGCGATGCCTACCCGTACTATGTTCGCCGCGGTGAGGGACGGTCGGTCGTGGTTCTTGCGGCCAGCCAGCGGGCCGCTGCGGAGCAGCTCCTGGCTGATGACGGTGATGCAGCGGCCATCGATTGCCTTCTCGCTCCGCACAGCATCGTTGAAGCGGGTGACTCCGGCTGGCGA
>JAFDCW010000361.1 GCA_019312705.1 Deltaproteobacteria bacterium | reverse complement strand
GAATACCCCGTCGTACTTCAAGGGTTCGTCTCCAGGGCGAAATCGATCATCTGATAGATGGTTCGTCCATCGACGCAGAGGAACCCGTCGGCGACCAGCCGATGATTGTCGTCGTCGACGGACTTGATGACGACTTTCACCGTGACCCGTCCATCGGTCGGGATGACCTGGCCCCGGTAGACCCACTCGTGGCGTGCGCCGAGGGGCATGGTTTGGAACTGAGCTTCGGGGGAGAGTTGCCAGCGTTCGTTCGCCGCGACCTTCATCAGCTGGAGGAACGCCTCGAGGCCGAGGGACCCGGGCCAGACCGGGTCTTCGAAGAAGTGGGCTTCGAAGAACCAGAAGTCCGGGCTGACGGCGATCGAACCCTCGACGTAGCCGAGGCCGTGGGGGCCGCCGTCTGCGACGTAGAGGTCGACTTCGCTCACCATGCGCATGGTGTCGTCGGGGAAGGGCGCGGCGATTGGCACGGGGAACGCCTTGGCCCGAGCGCGCTCGCCGGAGCTCACCTCGTAGTGCTTCGCGTCGCGAATGCCCACCTGGTCCGCGAGGGCCGAGCTCGAGAAGAAACCGAAGTAGGTCGTGCCGGTGTACACCGACCCGTAGCGCTCACTCCGAAGATCGAAGGAGAAGTGCTGAATGATCATGCCCCCTGAACTCGAGACGCCGGTCATCTCGACGTGCGTGGTGAGCACGTCTTGTTCGCACAGGACGGGGCGGTGCTGCACCGCGTCGCCGCCGAGGTTGCGGAACTTCACGTCCTCGGGCGCGGTCAGGGCCGAGCCGACATAGCCCGCGAGCCACCCGCAGGGCTGCAGCGCCATCTCGAGCAATACCGCGAACGGGATTTCGCCTTGGCGGTTGCTTCGGAAGTACCACTGGTCCGGGGTCACCTCGACCTGCGCCACGCAGGTGGCTCCTGCCTCCATGACGAAGGGCTCGCCGGTGACGTCGACGATCCGGTCGAGGAACTGAAAGGGCGGGCGCGGCAAGCGGGCGATCTTTCGCCCCTCATCGAAGACCCGGTAGGGCTCGCCAAAGGCGTCGGAAGGATTGCCGCTGCTGAAAGCGAGGATGCGGTCGTAGTCGTAGACCGCGGGGTAGAGGGCGACCGGGGTCGCCGGGCCCGCTGCATCACGGGGGGATCCGTCCCAGAGCCCCTCGACATCTGCCCGAGACGCACCGGTCAGCCGCAGGGACATGTCGCTGATCTCGACGATCGGTTTGCCGTCGGCGAACATCAAGGCGTCCACGACGGCGAAGGGCTCGGGGCCGTAGCCGAGCTCCTTGATCGAGACTTCGTAGGTGACGAGGGCGGTCGTATCGAGGACCTGGCCGCGGCACTTCAGCCGGCTGCCGATCTGCTCGATAGGCTGAGCCACCACCCCAGCCTTTTCGACGACCCAGCCCATGCGCAGGAGATAGATGCGCAGGGTGTGCAGGCAGCATTCGTACATCAAGGTCCCGGGCATGACCTTGTCGTCGACGAAGTGGCAGGTCAGGAACCAGTCGTCGGGGCGAATGTCGGCCTGGGCGCGGATGAAGCCGAGGCCGTAGCGGCCGCCTTCGGGGTCGATCTCGTCGACCCGATGCACGAGTTGCATCCGGCCGCCGGGGATGGTCAGGGGGGCCCGCACGGGCAGGCTCGCGAAGTCCGCGCCGAACGCCCCTTGGAGGTCGCCGGCGATGAGCGCCTCGACCTCGCGGGCGGTGACGGCGCACTTGGTCATCGGCGCGAGAGGGCCAAAGCCTTTGGGAAGCGATTGCCGCTGCCACTGCTGTTCGAGGCGGCTGTGCACGATGCCCTTGCCCGCGTCGAGTTCTCCCTGAGAGAAGAACCCCGCGCAACCGTCGCGCATCGTCATCAGCTTTTGGCCGTTGACCGTCGCTTCGAACTCGAAGCGGAAGAGCCAGGTATCGCCGTGGCGGAAGAACTCGCGGATGTCGATGTCGTAGTGAATGACGTCGCCGACCCCCGGGAGTTCACCGTGGAAGGTCACCACCGCGTCGAGGAGTCGGTAGACCGCGAGGCCCTTGGTGATGAAGTCGATGCCGAGGTAGGCCGACAAGAAGAGGTCTGCCTGGCCAGCCTCGACGGCCACGCAGGTCGGGATGCGGCCGTTGTCGAGGTACCAGGCCCCTTCGCGAACGTCGTGTTCGGTGACGACCTTGCCGTGGCTCATCGACCGGGGCTCCCCTTCGATGCGCAGGATGCGGTCGACGAGCATCAACGGCTCGTCGGGGAGCCGCACCCGCGTCGGGTGAGCGTCGACGGGCGCGAACTCGGGGCCGAGGACCGCGCCGATGGAGCCGGTGGCGAACTCGAGGCACATCGCGCGGTCGAGGGCGACCTCGCGCGGCGCTTCTCGGAGAGCGGGCGCGGGTCCGGGAGCGAGAATCGGAGCTGAGGCCCCCTGGGACACCGCGTTCACCGCGTGCAGCATCTGGGGATTGCGCTCCAGATGCTCGGTGACGAGGGCGGTCACCTGGTTCGACAGGCTCAGATAGGCCCCGTGGGCAGCCGCCGTCGCCTCGGAACTCGCGAGCATGCGGGCCGCTGTGCCCCCGGGGCTCACTGGCTGAGGTGTGAAGTGGCGATCTGCGCTCTTGGGGCGGCTCTGGTTGATGGCGGTCGAGCGGTGTTGGGGCGCGGGGGATTCGGAAAGCGCGACTATGGGTGCCGCGGCGGTGCGGTGCGTCGGCGTCTCGGACGTCTCCGACGTCTCGAACGTCGAGGAGCCGTGGGACCCCTTCGGTCTGCGGCTCGCCCGGGGATCGTATGGCTCCATGGGGCCGAGGGGTCCCCGTCCGACCGGCACGATGATCGAAGCTGAGGCGCGCCCCTGGGCTCCAGCGCGTTCTTTGTCGGCGGCGCGTGCCGCCTCGCCGGTGCCGACTCCGTGCACCGCTTCCAATACGACGTGGCCGACGTGGCCCGTCGAAGACATCGAGCTCACCGCTGCCCGCCGCGGGGCACCGCCCGGTTCGTCGGGCCAGTGCGCCGGGTCCCGGGGCAAGGTGAGGTGGTCTAGGGCCCGTCGTCCCTGACGGATCCCGCGCATCGGCGGGAGCGTCCGGTGATGCAGCGCGAGGGCTGCCTTGGCGACCGAGATCAGAGCCGCTGCCGCCCCGGTGTGGCCCACATCGGCTTTGGCCGAACCGATCACCCGTTCGCGGTCCCCGTTGAACCACGCGCCGAGGGCCTCGGCTTCGACCCGGTCTTCGGCCGGGTGCCCACTGCCGTGAGCCTCGACGAAGGCGACGGTCGAGGGTTCGATGTCGGCGTCGTCGTAGGCTCTGACGAGGGCCCGGCGGTAGGCCTCGGCGGTCGGTACGACGGCGTCGCTCGTTCCCCCCGTCGTCGACGCGAGGCCAAGGACCGCGGCGTAGATGCGGTCTCCGTCGCGCTCCGCATCTCGCCGGCGCTTGAGCACCAGGGCCACAGCCCCTTCCCCTGGGAGGGTCCCATCGGCGGCCCGGTCGAAGGGCCGCACGTGTCCAGTCCGGGACATGGGCTTCAGCGCGTCCGTCGCGCTCGCTTGACGGGGATCGCCGGCGAGGTCGACGGCGCCGACGACTGCACAGTCCACCTGCCCCCGGCCGAGGCCCCGCACCGCGGCCTCGAGGGCCGAATACCCAGACCCCTCTTCACTCGAGAGCACGTAGCTCGGGCCTCCGAGGGCGAACTCTCGGGCGACGCGGCTGGCGACGATGCCGCCGAGATTGCCCATGACCCGGTTGGCGTTGAGGGGCGCGGCGAGGCGATCCGACTGCGTCGCCAGCCACTCGTCGAAGCCGGCGTCGATACTCGCGGGGCCGTTCGCATCCCCCCGATGGGCTGCCGTTGCGCGCTCATCGAGGACCCACCGGAGGTGGTAGTTGGTCGTATTGAGATCGAGACTGATGCCGATGAAGACCCCGGTCCGCAGGCGATCGATGGCGGATGTCTCGGCATCGGCGAGGGCGCGCTTGGTGACCTGCAGCATCAGCAACTGTTGGGGCAGCGTCTCTTCGAGCTCCTTCGGCGGGATGCGGAACTCGCCGATAGGGATCTCGAGCTCGTCGATGAAGTAGCCGGACGGCGGGTCATCGAGGCCCCAGTAGCCGGTCTTCGGCGCAGCGGCGACGGCGAGGCCGCCGCCGAGCACACGCTCTCGGAACGCGTCGAGGCCGTCCCAAGTGCTGACGGTGGCGCTCATGCCGACGATCACGACGTCGTCTCGTCGGTCACCCCGGTGGTTCTGCTGGGATTGAGGCCCCGTAAGCGCGGCGGGTACGGCCGCCGAGGTCTTGGTCTCGGGCGTCCACTCTTCGAGCAATACGTGGGCGTTGGTGCCGCCGAACCCAAACCCGCTCACCGCGGCCCGGAGTGGCCCGTCGGTCTTCCATTCGGTCGACTCGCCGCGCACGACGAAGGGCGAGCCGTCCAGGGCGATCGTATCCCCCGGCGTATCGAAGTTCGCCGTCGCCGGCAGCACCCGGTGGCGCATGGCGAGCAGCACCTTGGCGAGCCCGGCGGCGCCGGCCCCCGTGAGCAGGTGGCCGACGTTCGACTTCACGGAGCCGATGGTGCACTGCCCCGCATCGAAGCCGTCGTCACCCCAAAGGCGCTTCAGGCTGGCGAACTCCACGCCGTCACCGACTGGGGTCCCGGTGGCATGGCACTCGATGAGCTCGACCGAGCGCGGGTCCCAATCCGCCTCCCGGTAGGCGCTGTGCATCGCCCGAAGCTGGCCTTCGCGGCTCGGTGCCAGGAGGTTCCCGTCGACGTCGTTCGACGTGCCGGTGCCCCGGAGGACGGCGTGCACTGTGTCGCCGTGGGCCAGGGCGTCGGTCAGGCGCTTGAGCACGAAAACCCCGGCACCCTCGCCGACGACCAGGCCGTCGCCCTTCTGGTCGAAGGGCGAGCAGCGCCCCGAGGGGGAAAGCGCGGTGAGTTGGGCGAAGCCCATCTGCGTATAGAGGCAGTCCGGTCGGGACAGGCCGCCGGTGAGCATGGCGTCGGCGCGGCCAGAGCGCAGCTCCGCGGCTGCGAGGTCGAGGGCAAAGAGCGACGAGGCACAGGCCGCGTCCAGAGTGTAGTGGCCGCCGCCGAGACCGAGGGCCTTGGCCAGGATGCCGGCCGGGAGGCCGGTCACGAAGCGGTTGATGGCGGCGGGGGCGGAGTCGCGGGTCGCAAAGAGCCCGCGGTCGAAGCGTCGGCCGAGGACCCAATCGGCCATCAGCGAGGTGCTCTCGGTGGGCAAGGCGATGTTGCCGAGGATCACCCCCGTGCGCGAACGGTCGACGCGGTCCATGTGGGCGTCGAACCACGCGTCGCGCCCGGCCCGGAGGGAGAGCTGAACCATGACGTCGAGCTTCGCGGCAAAGCCCGCGTCGATGTCGAGGCCGTCGATCAGCGATCCATTCACCAGCCCCGGGTCATCGACCAGGCACGCCCGCGTCGAATAGACCCGGTCCGGTGCGGGTCGTCGGGTATGCATCGCACGATCCGGTGCGACGGCCCATCGGTCCGCCGGCGTGTCCC
>JAFDCW010000017.1 GCA_019312705.1 Deltaproteobacteria bacterium | reverse complement strand
CGCAGGTACCCACCGGGTTTGCCCTGAACCCGGCCACCACGGCGTGGGCCCGAACGCTCGGACGATCCTCGCCGCCGTGGCAGTCGATGCACGAGATGTGCTCGGCGCGGTGGGCGTCGTGCAGCAGGTTCAGCGCCGGCGCGCGGCGCCAAGGCGGGCGCAGCAGAGAGTGGCAATCGATGCACGCTGCGTCAGCCGAGACCACCCGCGGCCACAGGGCGCACGACGCGACCGCGACGAAGAGCCAGAGTGCTGTCGTGGGGGCTCTCACGGGACGTGACACACTCGACAGACGCCGTGGCGCTGAGGGTCCATGGTGGCGCCGAAG
The DNA here is from genome assembly GCA_019312705.1 of Deltaproteobacteria bacterium. Next base: position 15,484 of record JAFDCW010000017.1, on the reverse strand, counting down.
CCCGGCGGGTGAGGGTTCGACGCGATGCCCCCGACGCGATGGCAGGGCACGCAGGTCCGCTCGGCGTCGCCCTCGTGACACGAAGCACACGAGAGGATGTCGCGACGCGCCTCGGCGGCGTGGCCGCGGGTCGAGAGGGGGTCGAGCCAGCCCGGCGGGTGGGGGCTCGCGCCGGAGACGCTGCCGCCAATCCCCGAAGCCGCGTGGCACTCGTCGCAGAAGGTCACGCCGTGGCACCGTACGCAGGTGCCCTGCTCCATGCGCGCTTCGAGGGCGTGGCGGGACCGGAAGTCGCCGCGGTGCACGAAATTGCGGGTGACGTTCGTCGGTTCGATGAGCTCGAGGGGGACCACCGCCGACGCGGTCATGTGGCAGTCCTCGCAAAACGACGGCTCGTGACACGAGGTGCAAAGCGCTTGTTCGGCTCTCGCCGCAGGAGCGTGGCCCCGAAGGAATCCGGTCGGGTGCTTGTAGAGCGCGATCTCGCCGATCGTGTACTCGTGCAGGTCGACGTGGCACGGCACGCAGCGCAGATTGCGCATCTCGGAGGCGTGGCACTGGTCGGTGCAGGTCGCCATCGGCGGCATATGCACGTCGAACTCGGCGAGACTCGCTTGGCTCGATTGGCTCGCGTGGCAGCTCACGCAGGAGGTGCGACTCGACGCGCCCTCTGGGTTGTCTTGATCCTGCTCCCGATCATGGGCGCGGTGGTCGTAGCGTATGCGTCGGTCGCGCCGCGCATAGGGGCCCGGCTCCCGCGGCACCGTGTGGCAGAAGCTGCACTGGTCTTCGCCGGAGGCGCTGTGGCAGTCGCGGCACTGCTCTTCTGTGGGCATCATGACGGCGCCCGAGTCGCTGTCCTCGCTCGCCCCTGGATGACAGGTGACGCAGCTCAGTTCGCCGCCGACGTGGGCCGAGTGCTCAAACTTGATCTCGTCCCGGGCGGGGCGCCCGTTGCGGGAGCAGGCCGAGGTGCCCGCCAGGAGAAAGACGAAGCCGATGAGCCCGGCCGCGATGAGAATTCGCTTCATTGGGCGTCCCCGGGGCGATACGAAAAGCTGAGCTGGCCGCGGACCTCGGACAGAGCGATCGGAGTCCGTGCCCAGTCGAGGGACGCCCCAATGTTCCAGCCGCCGGACACGGGCCAGTCCGCGCTGAAACGTGCCAGAAGCGACTCCTTCTCGGCCAGGTCATCGAGGCCGACCGCGGCTTGGAGGGCAACGATCAAGCGCTCCCAGAGCGGGGGGAAGGCGACCGACCCGTGGAGAACATTGAGCCCGTCGTTGCCGTCATGGCGGCGCGTGAGACTGATGAAAGAGCGGAGCCCGGACAGGGCGTCGACGTAGCGGGCGAGGGCCTCGAGGCGATAGCCGAGGGTGACACCATCGAAGGAGTAGACCCGAACGCCGCCGGCCCCGCGAACCGACCAGTTGTCCGCCAGCCGAAGGGTCGCCCCGGCGGCGACTTCGTCGAAGACGCTGGAAGCGAAGGCCGCGAGGATCGACCACATCGGCAGGAGCCGCGTGGGGTCGACGTGCTGCCAGCCGACGTCCGTCATCACGCGGTCGCCGAGGACGATGTTGGCGGTGAGGTTCGCCTGTTCGACGCCGACGGAGTTCACGTCGACGGAGACGTTGCCCGAGACGTCCACTGCCGGGACGATTCGCCAGGTTGCGTCGAGGGCGACGCTGCGATCGCCGCTGATCCCCTGCGCCCACCGGTCGAGGTACGACAGGGACGCGGTCAGGCGGCCCGGGTGCACGTATCCGAGGCGCGCCCCGTAGGCCACGGTGGCCTCGGAGAAGTCCGGACGCTCGCCCAGGAGCTTGTTGCGGCGCGGGGTGACCGGCCGGCCGACGGCGGCTTCGACGACCAGACCATCAGCGATGCGCAGGGCCGCGCCACCGCCGTCGAGGTGGATGCCGCCGGGGATGCCCCAGGAGAGGAAACGTCGCCCGCCCCAACCACTCGCCGCGCCGTGGCGGCCTTCGACGTACCCGATGGCGAAGTCACCGGCGGCGATGCCGTTGTCGGATTGGAAGGTGAGGTCGAGGGCGCCCCAGGCCGAGAAGTGCACGTCGACGTGGCCATCGGCTAGGTCCCGGGCGTCGAGGCTCACGCGCTCGTAGATCGGGAGCTGGGCGACGCGCTGCCAGAAGCGGCGGTCGGCGTTGGGGGCCGCCGTTTCGTCGACCGTGAGCACGTAGCCGGACTGAAAACGCATCACCGAGTCCGAGCGCACACGGATCCGCGGGGTGACGGTATGGGGCTCCGGCGATGCAGACCGCTCGGCTTGGCCTTCTTGGTCGGCTTGGCCGGCTTGGCCTGCCGCATCCGTGGAGGCCTGATCGGCGTCGGCCCCGTCGACCCCTTCGGTCTCGGTCTCGGGTTCTCCCCGATCGACCAGCGCGTCCTGGGCCGCCAAGGGCCGCGGAAGCAGCAGGAGCAGCAATAGCAGCAGCGGGCCGGTCGCCCATGCAATCGCCCTCATGGTGCGCCCCCGAAGTCGATCATGCCGTCCACGTGAATCGTGCGACCCGCTTCCGTGATTTGCGGCCCACCAGGCGGGTGACTGACCTCTCCGCCGTGGCAGAGGGTCGAGGCGCAGCCCTCGAAGTCGGGATGGGGCGCCGCCGGGGGCAGGCCGTGGCAGGCGTTGCAGCGACCCGCGACCTCTTCGGGGGCGGTCCACGTGGGCAGGGGCACGGTGCCGCCCTCGAGCCCTTCACCGTGGCAGGCGACGACACAGGTGCTGGCCGCGTCGTCGTACACCGGGTCGATGCCGCGGGCTGCCGCGAGGCCGGTGAGCTCGATCTGCACGATGCCGTCCATGTGGCCCGGGTCGTCGAGCTCCATCGGGACGGGGTGGCAGGATTCGCATGGCACCTGGAGCGTGACGGTCGGTTCGCGATGGCCATCGTGGGCGTGGGTTCGGGGCCAAGCATCGTCGCCGCCGGCGCCGTGGCACCCGCCGCAGCCGCCGCTGCCGTCGCCGAAGTCGACGACCCCGTTGAGGTGCAGGGGCCCGCCCGAGAGGGCCGTCCCGTCCGCGTTGGCCTCCGCGTGGCAAATGTTGCAAGGCCCGACGTAGTGGTCCGCGGGCGGGCTCAGGTGACAGCTCTGGCAATCGAGGGGGCCTGTATCCTCAAGCCACCGAGGCGTCTCCATGATGCCGCCCCGGGTATGGCAGTAGACGGTGCAGGCGCCGGTCGCGGCGTCGTAGGAGCTGTCGGCGCCGCCAGCGAATTCGCCGAACTCGACTTCGACGGCCCCGTTGCCATGGAGCCCGCCGCGGCCGACCTGCCCGTCGCGCTCGCCGTGGCACTGCGCGCAGTCGTAGCCCTCGACGTCGTGAGTCGCATGAGCCCCGCCCTCGCCCGCCCGGTCGCCGAAGTAGCAGACGTCCCGAGGTGGGAAGGCGTCGGCGCCGTTGCCGTGGCAGGTGACGCAATCGAGCACGCCGCCCGGCCCGTCGTGGCACGAAGTACAATCCGGGATGACCGTGGAAGAGCCGGCGTCCTCGGGGCGCGTCGGAGACCCTTCGTGGCATTGGCCACAAGCCCCCGGCAGAGTCGGGTCGTAGAGCAGATCCCAGGAGTCTGCCCGAAGAGCCCATGCATGGAATGACTCGCCTCGTGGGTCCATGTAGCCCCGCGGGTGCTGGGCGCCCCCCTGATCGGTCGCGCCGGTCGTGACCCATGTGGTGAGCAGCGCGAGGTCGCCGGGCTCTACGAGGCCCGCGTGGTCGTCGCGGGACAGGACCTCAATGACCGGGGCGCTGGCGTCGGCAGGAAGCACCGCGACCCGCCCATCACTCACACAGCCGATGGATGCGTAAAAAGAGGTGACGTCGTAGTCGGCGTCCGGGGAGACGGGCCCGTGGCACGCTGCACATGCATCGACGAGGACCACGCCGACCTCGTCCGCGTAGGTCGGCGGGCGCTGGTCGACATCTCTGGTCTCGCAACCCGCCAAAAGCAGGAACGCAGCGAGGAGCACACGTTTCACCGGGCAGCCTCGTCGGCGGACGGTGGATTGCTGAGGCCGGTCCCCTCCCGGGGGAGCTTGCCGTCGAGGCGGCTGAGACAAGCGCGCGCCGTGAACGCGCCCGCGATGCAGCTCTCGGCGCCGTCATCGAAGCACAGATGCACACGCCCCTGAATCGCAGACCCGGCGACCTCGTCGAACTCGAGGCGGCCGACACCGACGCCGACGCCGACCCACTTGCCGTCGATCTGCTGTTCGTAGTGCATCGAGACGTCGCCCTCGCCGTCCCGATCGATGGTCACGGAGCCTTCCGAGAGTTCGGTCACCCCGACGAAGCGCACGAAGACCCGGCGCCCATCCCGGGGCAAAGGGAGGCCGCAGTCGTCCTGCTGCGCTTCGGCGAAGACCAGGTCGACACGTTCTTGCCCCTCGTGGCGAAACGCGCGGAAGTATACGTCTTGGACTTCGAGGGCAACGCCTGCGAGCTCACCGGCCACCGGCCCGTCCGTAGAGTCCACGTCGAGGGAGCCCGTCTCCATCGAGGAGCGGCCGGTCCCGGGCGCCGGAGCGTCGCAGGCCCAGGTCAGGACCAAGAGGGAAGTCAGAAGAAGCGTCGCGTACTTCACGATGGCTCCGCTGCGGTCTCGGCCGTCTCGGTGGTTTGGGCGGTTTGGGCGGTCTTGGAGACGAGGCGCCCCTCGGCGATAGGCACGCCGACCTTCACCAGGGCGCTATAGAAGGCGAGGCCGAAGGCCCACACGCCGGCGCTGACGGCGATCTCGATCTTCGAAGGCTCGTACTCGACGATCTGGCCGAGGGGGCCGGGAACGAAGCCCGGGATGACCATGCCCATGCCCTTTTCGATCCACACGCCGACAACGGCCATGGCGCAGGCGAGCAGCAAGAGCGGCATCTGGCGCCCTAGCTTCGGCACCACGAAAATGACGAAAGCGCTGAGGTTGAGGGCGAGGGCGGTCCACATGTAGGGGACGAGGAGGGTGTACCCGTGCAGACCGAAGAAGAGGTACTCCATCGACTCACCGTGGACCGAGGTGGAGAAGAGCTCCGTGAACACCTCGGCGAGCAGCAGGAAGAGGTTCACCGTCATCGCCATCGCGATGATCTTGCGCAGGGTCTCGATGGCCTCGAAGCGCACGTCGACCCCCGCGTAGCGCCTGATGGCCCAGAGCGAGAGGACGAAGAAGCTCGGCCCGGCGACGAAGGCCGAGGAGAGGAAACGAGGGGCGTGGGCCGCCGAGTGCCAGAACGGGCGGGCGCTGAGCCAGACGTAGAGGAACGACGTGATGACGTGCAGCACGACCGCCCAGGCGGCCGCAGCGAGCAGATAACCCTGCCACCGCCGGATGTGGATCTCGTGGCCCTGGAAGCGCACCCAGAAGAATACCGCGATGAGGGCAAAGTTGATGGCCGCCCAGCCATTGAGGGCGAGCACGTCCCAGGCGAGCATCGAGTGGGGGATGGTCAGCCAGCCGCCGGCGAAGGCGGGCAGGAGGTGCCACGCACGCTCGGGATGACCGATGTCCACGACGATGAAGAGCAGCGCCATCACCACGGCGGCGAGGGCGAGATACATGCCCAGATAGATCAGCCGCGTGAGGTGTTCACGATTGAAGAGCAGGGCCGGGATGATGAGCATGACCGCGGCGTCGATGAGACCGACGACGTAGGTGAAGTTCGCGATGTAGGCGCCCCAGGGCACGTGGTCGGTCATGTTGGTGACCGCGAAGCCCTCGATCACCTGAATCGAGTAGGCCCACCCGCCGATGGCGACGACGATCGTGAGGGCGCCCATCCACGCGTAGTAGAGGGGCGGTCCCTTGACGAACTGTTTCAGGAGGGCGACGAAAAGCTCGCCCGCTGTTTTCAGGTGTCGCATCAGTCGAAGTAGTAAAAGAAGCGGGGGAGCGTGCCTTGCTCCTCCTTGAAAATGTAGATGCGCCCGTTCTCGAGGATGTGGCGAAGCTCCGAGTCCGGGTCGAGGAGGTTGCCGAACTTGCGCGCGCCGACGGGACACGCCTCGAGGCAGGCCGGGTTCAGGCCTTCGCGGACGCGGTGCAAGCAGAAGTGGCACTTCTCGACGACGCCGGCCTTGCGTAGGCGGTTGGACAGATAACCCTGGTTCGGGTTGATGTCGGCGGGCGAGACGTTCGGCTCGCTGAAGTTGAAGCGCCGGGCGTCGTAGGGGCACGCCGTCTCGCAGTAACGACAGCCGATGCACCAGTCGTAGTCGACGACGACGATGCCGTCGTCCTCGCGCCAGGTCGCGTTGACCGGGCAGGCCGTCACGCACGGGGCGTTTTCGCAGTGATGGCACTGGACGGGCATGTAGAACTTGCCGTCCCGGGGGACCTCGCCGTCGTAGTCGTGCACGGCGTCATTGACGTTGAACGTCCGGTCGAGCTCGAGGACCCGGATGTAGTGCATCTCCGGGTCCCGGGAGGTGTTGTTCTCCTCGGCGCACGCGTACTCGCACTGCCGGCATCCGGTGCACGTCGATACGTTCAGCGCATAGCCAAACTCGACGCCTTCGATGGGCTGGGGATCGCTGATCGTCACGTCGACGCCGTGGCGCGCCTTCACGTTCGCTTCGAGGCGAGCGAAGATCACCCGCTTGTCTTCGTCGCTGAGGCGCTTGTAGTGCTGCTGGAAGTACTCCTCCCAGACTGGGCCCCCGCAGCCGGTGGCCGTCGCCGTGGCAGTAACCCCCGCCGTCACGCCCGCGCGTTCGAGGAATGTCCGACGGGTCAACTGAACCCGCCCCATCGCCTCGGCGAGAGCCGGGCTCTCGGGCCCCTGGTCGGACGCCTCGGGAGCAGTGGGAGTCGTCCGCTCACCGATCACGTTCAGGCGCCGCCGAAGTGCTTTCAGCATCAGCCTTCATCTCCTCGGGCATCCGCGGGGACCGGAAGCGCCATCAAGTGGATGCCCTCGAGGGGGGCGTGGGGGTCGTGGCATGCCGTGCACGACCGCCTTTGGGCCGTACGCTGCCAGGAGCCGGTGTAGATGCCGTGGATGCCCAGCGACCAGTCGCGGTTCTTCTCGCCGTGGCACTGGCCGCACACCCGGTGGGACTCGTCGAAGGGCACCCGGGTCCCGTCGATGAGTTGAAACTCGTCGATGTTGTCGAGGTAGTGGCACGTATCGCAGAAGGTCATGACCTCCGCGTGGTCGAGCTCGATGTCCGTATGCAGTTCGGTCAGCCGCCTCGGCGTTGCATCGGCTTCTCGGTCCACGTGGCACTGCTCGACGCAGGGGTAGTCCGGGATCTCGGCGGCGCGGGATACGATTTCGATGGTCCGGCCCGGGTTTGGCGACTGAACCTCGCGGGCTTCCGGGCGCAGCGGGTTCACGTCGTGTTTGCAGCCGCCAACGACCAGAAGCGCCGACGAGGGCAGCAGCACCGAGAGCACGATGAGCGTATGAATGTCGCGCGAGCGCATGAAGATCACAGGGGGGGGTTCGGGAGAAACGACACGTGGCAGAAGGCGCAGTCTTGAGTCGCGGACGCCGGCTGCTCGGAGGCCCGGCCGAGGCCGCTGGTTCGATAGCGATGGGTCGCGAGGTCACCTTGGTAGTACTGAACGGGCTGGGCCGACGACGGGTTCTCGTCCAAGAGCGCTTCGACTCGGGAGCCCGCGGCCACGGTGCGCGGCATGTGGCAGAGGGTGCACTGGAGGTCGGCGCTGCTGTGGCTGTTCCCGGTCTCCGTCTCGACGTGCATGTTCAAGTCCGCGTTAAAGATCGGGTCGCTGTGACAGCCGGTGCACCCGGCGTTGTCCCGGATGGCGAACTGAAGGTCGTGAGGCTGGTCGTCGCGACCATGGGGGTCGTGGCACTCCGAGCAGGTGACCAGAACATCTTCGTTCCGGTACTTCTTGGAGCGAATGTGATCGGTATATTGCAGACGGTGGGCCCGAGCATCCCCGGACGGGTGCAGGTCACCCGCGGCCACTTCGCTCCCGGCCCAGTGGTTCGCGATGAGCTCGGACCGGCGGAGGCCGGGGCGGGGCATGTTGCCGTCGCTGTCGAGGGGCAGGGCGGTGCCCGCCGGATTCGAATGACAGGTGCCGCAAAGCGCGAGGGCGCGTCCCGGCGTGAGGAGCCCCGGGGAGACGATGGCCATGCCGCGAACCGGTGCCTCGAGGTGCTCGGAGCCGGGGCCGTGGCAGCTCTCGCAGCCGAGGTTGATCTGCTCCCGGCGTCCATCGCGGTCGTAGTCGTAGGTGCCGTCGGAATTCGCGACAGCTGACGCGTGGAAGCCGTCGGTCGCGTCTCCCTCGATGGCGAAACCGGTGAAGTGACAGCCCGCACACTGGGCGTCGAAAGACGTGTCGGTGGCCGGCGTGCGAAGCATGCCCGCCCCGTGGTCGTACCAGTCGCTCGAGCCGACGTCGCGCCACACCCAGTCCTCGGGGTTGGTGCGGGCATCGTCGCCTTGGTGCTGAAATTGGAACGGAAGGGCATAGCGCACGGGGCGCCCATCGGCGCCCGCCACGTTGACCAGGAGTTGGCTGCGCCACAGAGCCCCGCCGTAGGAGAGCTCGACGTCGTAGGTCGCGGCGCCCGCGTTCCGGAGGTTGCGGAGGGTCACCTCATATCGACCGGCCCCGCCGGGGGGGACCGCCGCGTTGAGGGTGAGGTCGGCGACGAAGCTGATCACCGCGGGACCGGGGGGGGCGGTTTCACTGATCTTGCACCGACCGGCCCCGGGGGAGACCCCATCGCAGTCGTAGAAGTTCAGCGTCGCCCCAAAGTGACCGAGCATGGCGTCGAACTCGGGCCACTTCGACGTGTCCTGGTTTGCGCCCCGGACGCCCGGGACCGAGAGCCCGACGGAGTGGGCGGTGCCGAAGGTGCGATGCCGGCCGTGGCAGGTGACGCAGCCGGTCGAACCAACGTAGCGCGCGCTCGCGCTTTGGTTGGCGCTCACCCGCATATCGAGGCGCGAGCCGACGAGGGACGCCCGGACCTGGGCCGCCCGGGAGTAAGTGCCCCCGGGCAGGTGGGCGGTATCTGCAACCGCGGGCACGAACACCACGAAGACCGCCGCATCCGGGAGAGCGGTGAAGCGATAGACGCCGTCAGCGTCCGTGGTCGCCTCCGAATAGGTGCGCGCGGCGTCGTCGAGGAGATCTTCGAGGGGCTCGTCGACGGTCGAGGCTGCCGCCATGGCCGGCGGCAAGGAGACATCGATGTCCGTCGCGGCCATCGCCGCCACGTCGGCAGCCAGGACCAACACCACTCGCCCGCCGGCGACGGGCAGCGACGCGGTGTCCGTGACGCGGCCTACCAGCCCGTCAGGTTCGAGGGGGATCTCTCCGGCGTCGACGGCCGTATCCGGTGCCGCATCGACGGACGTATCTGGCGCCGCGTCGGGACCGCTGTCGAGCATCGCGTCCATCGAGACGCCGGTATCCGGGATCGGTGCCGGGTCCCCGGGGTCTCCCTTGGGGCCCACGGGGCCTTCGCACGCCCCGAGCAAAATCAGGGCGGACAGGCCGACCTGGGCGGGCCAGCGGAGAGCGCGGTGATGTGAGCGATTCGTCATCAGATCCGGGCCCATATTCGCGGTATCACGATATTGTTCAACGACTAAATGGCGCGATACGAACAACCAGGGCGGAAGGATCTTGCGGACCGATGAGGCCGGTCCCAGAAACGGATGCACGCGAGCGCTGTGCCTAGAAGCGAACGACATATGCAAATCGATCCAACTGCCAGGTCACTCACCTTCGATAGCGTCGAGGAACTCGCGGCGTTCCATGACGAACTCGGGATCCTGGTGCGGGAAGTAACCATCGCAGCTTCGAGCAGCTCGAAGGATCCCGAGGTGGCCACGGCCCGGGCCCGAGAGGTCTTGGAACGATTCACGACGGTGACGGCGCTGCTCAACTCCGTACGATCATCCGGACTTTTGCAGCGGAATCCGGGCTGAACGCAGCCAACCTCCTGGGCCGGCCTTGACACGCCGCGTCATGGGGAGCACCTAGGACTTCTGAATCACCATTCATTCGTGGCGATGGCGCCACGAACCAAGAAAAGCACGGGAAAACATGGCGAAAGCGAAAACGGGGCAACGCGTCGCAGTGGTTTCGGGGCTCAGAACGCCCTTTGCAAAGCAGAGCACGGTCTACCGAAATCTGTCGGCCCTCGACCTCGGTAAGGCCGTCGTCGGGGAGCTAATTCAGCGGGTCGGCATCAACCCCCGCGAAGTCGAACAGGTCGTCTACGGCCAGGTCGTGCCCTCGCTCTCGGGGCCCAACATCGCCCGGGAGATTGTGCTCGGCACGGGCCTGCCCCAAGACATCGACGCCTACAGCGTCTCCCGCGCCTGCGCGACGAGCTATCAGTCGACGGTCAACGTCGCCCAGGCCATCGGCGCGGGCGCCATCGAGTGCGGCATCGCCGGGGGCGCCGACAGCTCGTCGGACGTGCCCATCGCCGTATCGAAGAAGCTCGCCGACGCCCTCATCCGGGCGAGCAAGGCGCGCTCCCTCGGGGACCGCATCGCGGCGTTCAAGAAGCTCAAGCCCCGCGACCTCGTGCCCGTCCCCCCCGCCCTCAAGGAGCTCTCGACGGGGCTGACCATGGGCGAGTCGGCGGAGAAGATGGCCAAGGAGAACCACATCTCCCGGAGCGCCCAGGACGAGGTCGCCCACCGGAGCCACAACCGGGCCGCGAAGGCCTGGGCCGAGGGGCACTTCGACGAAGAGGTAATGCCGTTCTACGTCCCGCCAAAATACGGCGAGGTGGTCCGAAAAGACAACCTCGTACGCGAGGATTCGGAGCTCGAGGCGTATGCGAAACTGCGTCCCGTCTTCGACCGGAAACACGGGACCATCACCGCCGCGAACAGCTCACCCCTCACCGACGGGGCGTCGGCGCTGCTCCTGATGCGGGAGGACAAAGCCAAGGCGATGGGCCTCGAGGTCCTCGGGTACATTCGCAGCTACGCCTTCGCGGGCCTCGACCCCCGGGGCCAGATGCTCATGGGACCGAGCTACGCGACGCCCAAGGCCCTCGACGCGGCGAAGCTCACCCTCGCCGAAATGGATCTCATCGACATGCACGAAGCCTTCGCCGCCCAGGTCCTGTCCAATACGCAGGCCTTCGAGAGCCAGGTCTGGGCCGAAGAGCACCTCGGGCGCAGCGAGCGCATCGGCGAGGTCGACTGGGACAAGTTCAATACGACCGGCGGCTCGATCGCCATCGGCCACCCCTTCGCCGCGACCGGTGCGCGACAGATCACCCAGACCCTTCACGAACTCCGGCGCAAGGGCGGCCAGTTCGGTCTCTGTACCGCGTGCGCAGCCGGCGGCCTCGGCGCAGCCATCATCCTGGAGGCCGTCTGATGACCACGAAGAGCGAGAACTCCGATACCGGCGCCGAATCCTTCCGGGTCGAACGCCGCGACGACGGCGTCGCCGTAGTCCTGATGGACGTGCCCGGCGCCACGATGAATACGCTGAACGCACGCTTCGCCGACGAGTTCGACGCCCTCTTTGGCGAGCTGTCGACGGCCGACGACGTCCGGGCGATCGTATTTGCCTCGGGCAAGACCGACAGCTTCATCGCCGGGGCGGACATCTCGATGCTCGAGGCCGCCAAGACGGCGGCCGACGCGACCGAGATAAGCCACCGCGGCCAGGGCGCGCTGAATCGCGTCGAAGCCCTCGGCAAACCCGTAGTCGCGGCGATTCACGGCCCGTGCCTCGGCGGCGGCCTCGAGGTCGCCCTCGCTTGCCACGCCCGAGTCGCCTCGGACCACCGAAAGACCAAGCTGGGCCTCCCGGAAGTACAGCTCGGCTTGCTGCCCGGCGCCGGGGGCACGCAGCGCCTGCCACGACTGATCGGGGTGCAGAAGGCCCTCGACCTGATGCTCACCGGCAAGCAGATCGACAGCAAGCGCGCCAAGCGCATGGGCCTCGTCGACGAGGTGGTGCCCCAGGCCATCCTCCTCGAGGTCGCCATCGAAACCGCCCAGAAGCTCGCCGGCGCCGTGGCCGACGACGACCAGGGGGGGCACTTGCACCTCCCCGACACGGACGAGCTCCAGGAGCTCGCCCTCACCAAGAACCCCCTCGGCCGGAAGGTGCTCTTCGACCAGGCCGTAAAGCAGCTGCGGGCGAAGACCCGGGGAAACTACCCGGCCCCCGAGAAGATCCTCGAAGCGGTACGAACCGGCCTCGCGGACGGCTTCGATGCGGGCCTCGAAGCCGAACGGCGGCTCTTTGGTGAGCTCACGGTGAGCCCCGAGGCAGCAGCCTTGATGAGCATCTTCTTCGCGACGACCGCGCTCAAGAAGGACTCCGGGGTTGACGACGAGAGTGTCTCGGCCCGACCGGTGACGAAGGTGGGCATGCTCGGGGCCGGACTCATGGGCGGCGGCATCGCCTACGTCACCAGCAGCATCGCCAAGGTGCCGGTGCGCATCAAGGACCGGGACGACGCAGGCGTTCTCCGGGGCCTCAGCTACGTGCGGGAGATTGTCGACAAGCGCCTCGAGCGCCGGCGCATCACGAAGCTCGATGCCGACCGCCTCATGACCATGATCAGCGGCACGACCAGCTACGACGGGCTCGGTGACGCAGAAGTCATCATCGAAGCGGTGTTCGAGGACCTCGAGGTGAAGCACCGCGTGCTTCAGGACACCGAAGCGGCGACCGGCAAAGACACCATCTTCGCCTCGAATACGTCGTCACTGCCGATCACCCGCATCGCCGAAGGCAGTGCGCACCCCGAGACGGTCATCGGCATGCATTACTTCTCGCCGGTGCACAAGATGCCGCTTCTCGAGATCATCACCACCGAGGCGACGGCGGACTGGGTGACCGCGACCTGCGTCGCCCTCGGCAAAGCCCAGGGCAAGACCGTCATCGTCGTCCGCGACGGGGTCGGTTTCTACACGACGCGGATCCTCGCCCCGTTCATGAACGAAGCCGCCCACGTCTTGAGCGAGGGCGCCGCCGTCGACCGCATCGACGACGCGCTGATGGACTTCGGCTATCCCGTCGGCCCGATCAAGCTAACCGACGAGGTCGGCATCGACGTCGGCGCGAAGGTCGGCAAGATCTTGCTCGCGGAGTTCGGGCAGCGCATGCAGGCCCCGGAAGGAATAAACAAGCTCGTCCAGGACGACCGGAAGGGCCGCAAGAACGGCCGCGGCTTCTACCACTACGGCGACGACAAGAAGGGCGATCGGGTCGTCGACGAGAGCGTCTATGCGCTCCTCGGGGTCAAGCCTACGAACAAGGTCCCGTCAGCGGAGATCACCGAACGCTGCACCCTCCAGATGGTCAACGAAGCCATCCACTGCCTCTGCGAAGGCATCCTCCGGAGCCCCCGCGACGGGGACATCGGCGCGATCTTTGGCCTCGGTTTCCCACCGTTCCGGGGCGGGCCCTTCCGCTACGTGGACGCGGTCGGAGCCCCGCAAGTACTCGAGCGGATCGAGCACTACCGCGACCGCTACGGCGCGCGCTTCGAGCCCGCGCCGCTGCTCGTCGAGAAGGCCAAGGACGGCGCCACGTTCTACTGAAGTCCGGAGAGGGACGAGGGCACGGCGCAGAGCACGACGCGAAAGAGCGTGCCCTCCCCTTCGACGGACTCGACTTCGATGCGGCCGCCGAGGCGGGTGACGATGCGGTGGGAGATGGCGAGTCCGAGACCGGTTCCGTCGCCACCCTTGGTGGTGAAGAAAGGCTCGAAGATCCGAGGCAAGAGATGACCGGGGATGCCCCGGCCCGCGTCCTGAACCTCGACGACGACGTTTTCACCGTCCTGGTATGCCCGGACGCCGACTTCGCTCTTGTCTGTCGCCCCTTGATCGACGGCCTGGGCCGCGTTGAGGATCAAGTTGAGGAAGACCTGCCCCAGGCGGGCCGAGTTGCCGATGACCCGCGGCACGTCTCCGTAGTCCTCCCGCACCTCGGCCCGGGAGCTCAGCTCCTTGGACGACACCCGAATGGCCCCCCGCAGCACGTCGCGGACGTCGACGGACTCGACCGACTCGTCGTCGGGGCGTGAGAACGTGCGTAGATCCTGAACGATCATACGTACTCGAGAGGTGCCCTCGAGGGCGGCGGAGACCGACTCGCGCATTCGCTCGACCTCGTCTCGGGTGGGCGGTTCCTCGGAGCTGAGGCGACCGATATCACGGTCGAGGGCCAGGGCCGCGTTGTGCAGCCAAGCCAGGGGATTGTTGATTTCGTGGGCCACCCCCGCCGCGAGGGTGCCGAGGGACGCCATGCGATCGCTCTGCATGAGCTGGGCTTGCATGCGTCGCGCCTCAGTCACGTCACGGCACACGGTGAGTCGCACCCGCCGACCCTCGAAATCGACCCACTGGCCGCGCTGGAGGGTCGTGATGACCGTCGACCCGTCAGGGCGTCGAATGCGAACGTCGACACGTTCATCCGGGTAGTCGTCCTTCAACGCGAGGCGTTCTTCAGTATCTCCGTGGTCGTCGGGGTGGATGAACTCGAACACCGAATGACCGATGACCTCGGAGGCATCACGACCGAGGATCTCCAGCATCGCGGAGTTGGCGTAGACGACACGCCGGCCGTCCTGAAACGAAACGCCGTCCGGAAGCCGGTCGACGAACGCCATCATGTCTCGACGGTTGCGCTCGCCCTGTTCGATGCTCTCCGTGAAGTCGCGGTAATCGGTGAGCAGGTCGGTCAGGCCGCTGGGCGACGCCGCCATCGCTCGAATCCACCGTAGGGCGAGGCGGGGAATCGATGGAGAGGGAGGAAACTGGACTCAATAGGTGCCTTGACGACCCGTGATCTCCGCCTGCATCTCTGCATCCGGGAGACCGAGCACACTCGGGATGGAACGAAGCTGTCCTCGGGAGATGAAGAAGAACTCCTCACTCTCAGAGCGATCCGTCGGGATGCGCAGCTTCACTTCGAAGCCGCGGGGAGGAACGTCCCGAACGTCGTGCTCGATGCAGGGAAAAACCGCCGGGGCAAAGACTCGCGTGCCCGCGCTGAAAAGCTGGCTCGGGGTCAGAGTGTAGCGGGCTATGCGCTGTACGAAGCCCCAAGACTCCACGCTGAGCAAAGCGCGCCCGAGCGCATCGAGAACGTCCTCCCCTCCCACCAACTCCCCCACGTTCTTCAGGAAGTGCGCGAAGGAATCCCAATCCCAGGAGCCAGTGCCACGGCGCAGCTCGGCGAGGGTCCGGGCAGTGCCATCGGCCAAGCGAGAGAGGTCCTTGTCGTCACGCTCCAGCGCCTCGACCACGGCGGCCACCGCCCGCCAGGACACGTCCCTGCTCTCGCCACTCATCGCTGCACGAATTCCCTGGCGAGCAGCCTATACCAAGAGGCCCCTCTCATACGAATCCCAGGAGCCGTAGGGCCCCTCCTACGGAGCACCTGACACGCACCCTAAAAGGTGCCAAGGTCCGCGCCGCCTGGAGGGGTAATGGGAGAGTACGTAGCGCTACTGATCCTGCTGGCGGTCATCG
>JAFDCW010001089.1:1755-2430 GCA_019312705.1 Deltaproteobacteria bacterium | reverse complement strand
TGCTCACACTGACCGCTGGAGCGTACCCCGACGGAGAGCCCGCGCTCGTGGCTACGGTGCGGGCGGCGCCGGGCGGGGGAAGTGGCACGATCATTGTCGAGGACGAGCCCATCGCACCCTTGAACCGTCTACTCGGTGGGGATTCGGGCGCCGATTGCCGAGAAACGCGCGGACTTCGCCTAGCTGTCGAGGGCGCTGGCTCTCAGATCATTGTCGAACCGATACGAACGTCGACTCTTCAGTGTTTGAACCTCGGTCGCTTTGATGAACCGGCCACCGACGAAGACCCGCTCGCGGCCGGCGCCGTGGCGAGCAGCTTGGCGGACCTTCAATGGACGAGTTGGGGTTCAGGCGGCGTTGGATCTCCGTCGCTCGTACAACATTTTTTAGATCCCGACACGTATTGGGACGTATTCGGAGATGCAACCGACCTCGACCGCGGGGAAGAAGGAGCGACGCCTCTCTCCTATCGAATCGGTCATTCGACCGTGGGCGTGACTGAGTGGAACGCCGCCGAATGGACCACCACCACGAGTGGGCTGCCGCGGTTTGGACCCGACTGCGCTCCTGATTGCTGGAGTGACGAATACAGCATCCGTGAGCCGAGCGTGGTGAATACCGGGGCTGCCACAACCTTCGACATGGCCGCCGCGGTTCGGGACAGCGCGATGGACC
>JAFDCW010001089.1:0-1731 GCA_019312705.1 Deltaproteobacteria bacterium | reverse complement strand
ACCATCATGCCGGCGACGCCATGCCTCTCCCTCAGACACCCGGCTCTGGTCCCGCGAAGCATCGATGGCAGTGCCGGCTACTGGCTCTTCTTTGCCTGTGAGACCGCGACCGAAATCTTCGACATTCGGGTGGCGGAGCTGACGAGGGGACTGACCGTCGTCGGCGTGTTTCCGGGCGATCCCATATTCGAATCCGCCCTCCTGGGGCCATTCGCCGCGTCCGCCGTGTACGCCCCCGAGGTCCTCGTCGACTACGACGCTTCTGGCTACCACACCTTCCGAATGTGGTTTCTGGCGCGAAACGCGGATCAGGAGGTCTCGGTCGGCATGGCGCAGGGTCAACTGACCCGAGAGGACATCGACGGCAACCGGCCACCCACTTTCGAACCGTATGGTGCAAATCCGATCCTCCGAGATGGGCCGGCCTTCTTCGATGATTGCGCCGATTGCGTCACGACGGGGCTCTCGGTCATGCGCGTCGACTCCACGACCATTCGCTTCCTCTTCGCTCGCTCGGACGACGAAGGAAACGCGTGGGACCGACGATTCGTACCCGCAGAACAATACTGGCGGGCCAGCTCGGATCCACCGATGCCCCCCCCCTGATGAGCGATGGCACCGGTGTGGGATACACACCTACCTGAGAGGCTGGCATGATGCGTGAAGGGATCGCTACCGCTGTGCCGAACCGTGCCGCCATCATTCTCTCCGTCCTCTCTCTGCTGGCGTTCGCTGGTTGTTCGGCGAGCGGAACTGAGGCGTCGGACACCGGGGATTCCGGGGGTCCCCGCTCCATCGACGCCGGGTCGGGCGCGGGCGATTACGCCGGACGTTCCTCTGGCGAGCCGGTCTTCGGGGCAGATTCGGATGAGGCGACCGGTGGATCTCGGGACCCAGATGCCGGCATGACGGGGAGCTTTCCCCCGGCTCTTGGAGCCTGCATAGGCGCCGGGGGCGCGGCCGACGACGGCTATGATTGCAACAATCCGGCCTGTGCCGACCTCGGGTCGTGCCGGATCGGCAGTGGGCAGTTGTGCACGGTGCACCCGGCAGTCGAGGTCTTCACCGGCGGCTGCGATGGAGACTCTCTGACCGCCGCGTGCCTCGGCGAGGCCGGGGACGTCTTCGGCGAGCCCGCCCCGTGGGTCGCCGGCGGAGGCGTGCACCCCGGAGGCCGAGACTTCGACAGCGGCTTCTTCTTACATGGGGCCAAGCCGCTCCGGTCCGAACGACTGAGGCTGGAAGGAACCTTTGCCGCGCCGCCCTGCGCCGGGGAAGTGACCTGCCGCGAGAATGTGGCGTTTGGGGTCACCGAACGGACCGAGTTCGACTCGACCACCCGGGTGCGGGCAGCAGCGGCTCTCGAGTTCCGGGGCGCCCGCGGGGCGGGTGGCGAGGTCGCCTTGATCCTCGAGGACGTGACGGTGTTCACCCGAGACTTCGATGCGTCCAAGCCGACATGGGCCCTCGAGCTCACCCCCGATGGACGAGCCCACGTGCGGAACGACGGCGCCGAGGTCGACGCCTTCGACTACGCGCCCCGCGATGATCTGCGCGTCGTCGTCTACGGTCGCAGCGTCAACCGTGGCTCAGACTTCCCCGTGGGTGCACGGCTCAGTGGTCTCAGCGCCGAGACCGCGGCCTGCGACATCCCCGACGCGTGGGCCGAACGGGGCCCGTCGTCGTTCGCCGTGCACTCCGGAGGGAGCGCCTACATCGCGCACCAGCCGA
>JAFDCW010000360.1 GCA_019312705.1 Deltaproteobacteria bacterium | reverse complement strand
CGCGGACACAAGCTCCTATCGACGCCTTTCGGCGACCTCGACTGCTTGGGCACCATCGAGGAATCAACCACCTACGAAGATCTCGCGGGTCACATCGACCTCATCGATCTAGATGGCACCGTCATCCAGGTCATCTCTTTGCCGCGCTTGATCGAGGTTAAGAAGAAACTGACGCGCCCGAAGGACCAGCTCGCTCTTCTTCAACTCGAAGCCACCCTGGCGGAGCGATCGAAGGAGCATTGAACAAGCAGGTGAGAACTCGGACCTCTCTCGGTACTTAATTCGCCGGACCGAGCCCCACGAACCACATGGCCTCGATGAGTGATTCGAGGGCGTCGACGCCGGCGAGCACGTCCTTGCGCTTCACCCGGTTGTCGGTCCTCTCCATCAGCATGAAGAACGATTCCAGGATGTAGTGCTGGATGAACTCGCTGCCGAGTTGGTCCCGGGGAAGCGGGCAGGCCTCTCGGAGGTGCTCGTTGCGCTCGTAGAAGCCGAGGGCATCGTAGTCGCGGGTGAGGTCCCACCGCGCACGCTTGATGGCCTCCTGGAAGGCCGAAAGGGATGGCCGCGGGGCCCCTGCCTCGAGCACCTCGGAGAATCGCCTCGAATCGGGTCCGCCGGCGAGGCTGACGGCCGGGGGCCACCGGGTCAGGTCCTCGGCGACCATCTTGGCAACGTGCTTCACCGCCACCGACACGGCTGATTCTGGCTTGAGACCCTCGAGCCACTGCCAACGATCGAACGCCATGGGGCGAGTATACGAGCTACAATGGTTCCAATGCGACTGCGTGTAGCCCAACCCTTTCTTGTTGCCACGGCTCTTTTCTTGGTCTCCTCGGTTCTCGGCTGCGGCGACGACGCGACGGCGCCGATGTGCGTGACCGGCGACGACTGCGACATGGGCGAGTGCATCGACGGGCGATGTCGCCTCGAGTCGCCAGCCGACACCGGGACCCCGACACCCACCGACGGCGCGATGCCCGATACAAACGCTCCGGGCGCGGACGCGGGACCGGAGCCGGCGACGCCTGTGGTGCGCTGGCCCTGGAACGGCGCCGCAACGGGGAGCGTGCATGCCTCGGGGGCCGTGGTCGCCTACCCGCCGCTGGCGCCCACATTCCGTTGGGACGCGGTCATGGGGGCGACGCGTTACGAGCTCCAGATCACGAGCGAATGCGAGACCGAGACCTACCTCTCCTGCGCGTTCGCCAGCCCGACGGTCGACACGAGCCTTCCCGAGACGGTCTTCCGGCCGGCCGCCGAGCTCCCGGCATCCACGATCGCGCCGGTCGGGACCCGCTACTTCTTCCGCGTCCGTGCCTGTACGACGAGTCCTTGCTCGGGCTGGTCACGGGTGCGCTACGTCGATGTGGGCCGGAGCGTTCAGGACTTCGACGGTGATGGCTACGCCGATGCCCTCGTCGGCGCCCGAAGGCAGACCGGTGTCGCCTTTCGTGAGGGGGCCGCGTGGGTCTTGTATGGCGGCCCACCCGGGGTCGCCGAGCCCGCCCGGGAGATGCCCGCCCCCGATTCCGAGGTCGACGCGTACTTCGGCGTCGACCTCGCAAACCTCGGCGACGTCAACGGCGACGGCTACGCAGACGCGGCCGTCGGCGCACATCAGGTCGACGGGGTGGCCGTCGACTCGGGCCGCGCGTACGTCTACTACGGCTCGGAGACGGGCCTTTCGGCTGCCCCCGACGTGCAGCTAGACCTGCCCGTCGCGGCACCGATGGCCTACTTCGGCCGCGGCGTCACCGGCCTCGGGGACGTCAACGGCGACGGCTACGCAGACCTCGCGGTTGGGGCGTACGGCGTGGCCGGCGCTACGACGGGCGAGGGGAACGTCTTCGTCTACTACGGGAGCGCGAGCGGCGTCTCCCCGGCCCCCGGGGTGACCCTCAGCGCGACCGACGCCCAGGAGTCCGAGGCCTTCGGTGTGCGTGTGGCCGCCGCCGGCGATGTCGATGGGGACGGCTTCAGCGAGCTGCTGGTCTCGGCATACAACTGGGACGCGGACACGGTCGCCCTCAACTCGGGCCGCTTCTTCCTCTTCCACGGCTCCGCCGCCGGTGTCACGGCCGCGTCGTCAACTGTGGTGAACAGCCCTAGCCCCGAAGACTCGGGCCGGTTCTCCTACTGGGTCGCCGGCCTCGGGGACGTCAACGGCGACTCCTTCGGGGAGGTCATCGTGGGCGCCCGCGCCGAAAACACACGCGGCCGGGCCTACGTCTTCGACGGGGGCCCCGCCGGGCTCTCGCCCACCCACTCGTGGATGACCGATGTGCAAGCGGCCAGCTCTCTCCAGTACGGCTTCGCCGCCGAGGCCGCGGGGGATCTCAACGGCGATGGCCTCGCCGACGCCGTGGTCACGGCCCGCCACGACGACGGAACCACGGCGAACCGCGGCCGGGCGTGGGTCTTCCACGGAACGACCGCGGGCCTCGGCGATACGCCGGCCCAGAGCCTCGTCGGGGACCCTCGCGAGGGCGGGGCGCAGTTTGGCTTCGCCGCAGCCTCCGCGGGAGATACCAACGGCGACGGCTTCGTCGACCTCTTCGTCGGCGCCATCAACCAGGACCAAGGCCAGCTGAACGAGGGTGTCGGCTACTGGTATTTGGGCGCCCGAGGCGGCATCCCCGCCACCGCAAACGTCAAAGTCGACCACCCGGAGAACACGGAGAGCGCTCAGTTCGGCGGCTCGATCGCCCGACCCATCCCCTGAGACCGTCAGGAAGCGGCGGCATCGGGGATCCTCCCGGAACTCGCGCCAGCGGCGACTGCGCAATCCCCCCGTCACCGGGACCACTCCGCTGATCGCCCTCATTTTCGTGAGGCTCGTCGCGTTCGCTGCAGTATCGCGGCGACGTCGGCGCTAACCTCTGCCAGATGCCGACGCGCCCTACCCTCGCAGACGCCCGGGGCGTGCTCACGGACGTCTTCGGTTTTGCCGATTTTCGTACCGGCCAGGCCGAAGCAGTCGAGGCTGCCATGTCCGGCAACGACGCCGCGGTGCTGCTGCCGACGGGAGCTGGAAAGTCGCTCTGTTATCAGGTGCCGGGCATCGCCCTCGCGCGGGCGGGGCACGGCCCCACGTTGGTCATCTCGCCGCTCATCGCCCTAATGGCAGACCAGGTGAACGCGCTCCGGGCTCGAGGTGTTGCGGCGGCCGCCCTCAACAGCCACCAGTCCGAAGACGACGCGCTCACCACCCTCGCCAACTTCGAGGCCGGCGACCTGGACTTGCTCTACGTATCGCCCGAGCGTGCGGCGCAACCGGGGTTTCGGCGCACCCTCGGCCGGCGCCGGGTGGGCCTCTTCGCCATCGACGAGGCCCACTGCGTCAGCCAGTGGGGGCACGATTTCCGGCCCGAGTACATGCAGCTCGCCGAGCTTCGGGAGACGAGCGACGCGCCGATGATGGCGGTGACGGCGACCGCCACACCCAGGGTGCTGAAGGAGCTCATTCGACGCCTCGGCCTGACCACCCCGGAGGTCGTCCGGGGGGATTTTCGGCGCCCAAACCTCGCGTTTTCGGTCGAGGCCATTGCGACCCATGCTGGGCGCCTCGAGCGCCTCGTCGCCTTGCTGGAGGAGGCGGGATTGCGCGATGCCAAATCCGGCAAAGCCATCATCTACTGCGCCACTCGAAAGCACACCGAGAAGGTCGCCGCTGAGCTGGCTTCGCGAGGGTTCTCGGCCCGCCACTACCATGCGGGGCGAACGAAGCTCGCTCGGGAGCGCGCCCAGCATGCCTTTGCGGCCAACAGGCTGCGAGTGCTGGTGGCGACGAATGCGTTCGGCATGGGAATCGACTTCCCCGACGTGCGGGTCGTCGCCCACTACCAAACGCCATCGAGCCTCGAGTCCTACTATCAAGAGGCCGGGCGTGCTGGGCGGGACGGGGACGCCGCAAGATGCGTGATGTTCTTTGGAGCGGGGGATCTCGTGACCCAGCGGAGGATCGTATCTGGCAAGGGCGCCGGTGAGGCGCTCCTGGCGATCGAGTCCTACGCAAGGACCGAGAGCTGCCGGGAGCAAGTCATCTGCAGGCACTTCGGTTTGGACGGCACTGCCGTTTGCACACGGTGCGACGTCTGCACGGGGACCGTCACCGAGGCGGACCACGAGATCCGGGAAGACGCGGCGACGCCCCTGACCCCCGAGCCGGTGACCGTCGTCATCGCGGCGGTCGGCGAGCTCTCGAAGCCCGCCGGCAAGACCGGCATCGCTCGGGCGCTGCGAGGCAGCCGCGCCAAGGGGCTCAACAAGTGCGGTTTGCTGAAGATGTCTCGGCACGGAGCTCTCCGCGGGGTCGAAGAGCGGGCCATCGTTCGGGCGATCGAAGTGTGCCTCGAGTCGGGGGAGTTGGTACGCAAGGGCAATCGCTACCCGACCGTGTGGCTGCCGGGCAAGGCCGTCCGCGCCCCCAAGAAGGAAGAGGGGGGCGCCGCGCCCGGGCCGCGCAAGAGCGCCAAAGGCATGCGAAACGCCTACTCACCCCTCCAGGGGGCCCTCGAACGCTTTCGCAAGAACAAGGCGCGTGAGCTGAAGTGGAAGCCCTACATGGTCTTCCAAAAACGAACCATGGTGGCCCTGGACTCGGAGCGTCCGTCCACGTTGCTCGAACTCGAATCGATCCCCGGCCTCGGCAGGGTCAAAGTCGAGCGCTTCGGCGACGAAATCCTGCGGCTGGTCCGCGAGAACCCGTAGTCGCGGGACCGTCCCCGCCTTCACTGCAGCGGGGAGGTGAGCCTCGCGAGGCGTACGGCGAAGCGGAACCACCAGGGGCGCTCGGCGAGTTCTCCCGGGTGCATTTGTCGAGAATGGCTGAAGTCTTCTTCGAACATACGTTCGACCTGATCCACGAATGCGGGGTCACCGACCATGGCCGTGATCTCGAAGTTGAGGCGGAAGGAACGGTTATCGAAGTTGGCTGTCCCCACGGACGCGGCGGTTTCATCAACGAGCATCACCTTCTGATGCAGGAAGCCATCGGTATATCGGTAGAAGCGAACGCCGGCGTGCTCGACGTCGTCGAAGTACGAAAACCCCGCCAGGTAGACGAGCAGGTGATCGGCCTTGTCTGGAATCAGGATGCGCACGTCGACGCCCCTCAAGCACGCGAGCTGAAGAGCAAAGACGATGGCCTCGTCCGGCACGAAGTAGGGGCTCGCAAGCCAGAGGCGCTCGTGTGCCATGTTGATGGCGTGCATGAACAATAGCGTGGCCGTTTCCTCCGAGTCGGCGGGGCCCGTCGGCACGATCATCACGCTGGCGTCGCCGCCCTCCGCAGGCCGCGGCGTCCAATCGAGGCCGAGCATGTCGTCGGTCGCCCAGCGCCAGTCTTCGACGAAGGAGAGCTGGGCCGCGAGGGCCGCCGGGCCCTCCATGCGCATGTGGGTGTCACGCCAATGACCGAACTTCGGGTCCTCGCCGAGGTACTCGTCGCCGACGTTGTGACCGCCGATCCATGCCGTCTGCCCGTCCACGACGACGACCTTTCGGTGGTTGCGGAAGTTGATCTGGAAGCGGTTGCCCACTCCCTTGCGCGTATT
>JAFDCW010001088.1 GCA_019312705.1 Deltaproteobacteria bacterium | reverse complement strand
GGGTCGAGCCCTTCTGGAGATCGGCGCACGGACATCAGGTAGGGGTCACACACCTCGAACTCCTGAGCCCGGGCCCACCGAAGGTGCGGCTCCTGGCCCGCCTCGTCGGGGGCCCAGTGGGCCTCGTCGAGGCACTCGCTGAAGGCGCGGTCCGCGGTCAGATAGACGGCCCGGCCATCGGCCGTGCGGTTTGCGGTGACTACGAAAACACGTTGCATATATTCCCTACCGGATAACTGGTGTAATACCTGAGTCATCCGATCGGTAATTGCAAGCCCCGGTGGCGAATAAAACAAAACCCCTCTGAAACCAAAGGGGTTTTGTTTCCTACCTATGGGGTCGGGAACCCCGGATCAGTCCGGCCCACCGGAGCCGGGAATGACCGGCGGAACCAGGAAGAAGACTCGGCGGCTGTCGAGGGGTGAGCCATCGCCGTAGACGGTGACCAGCGCTTGGAAAACCAGCGGTGAGGCTTCGGGGGGGACCATGGTGTTCATCTCGGCGACGATGTCGTAGCAGACCGGCGTGCCGGGGGTGACGGAGGGGAAGGTGTCCTGGACGCCGTCCATGTCGCTGTCCTCGGTCGGAATCATCGAGCACGTCCCGCCCGTGGTGTTCGTCTCGAGTTGGCGGATGAACTGCAACGAGTCACCGTCGTCACCGGGCTCGTCGGCGGCGTCGATGGTCACCCGGAGGGGTACGCCTTCGACGATTTCGTTGATGGCGGCGGTGACCACCGGAACCACGCCAGCGCCGTCCCCGTCGAAGACCAGGGGGCTACCGCCGCTGTCCAAGGAACCGCTCCCGGTTGCGACGGTGACGAGATCGTTGCGAGCGGTGCTGCCCGCGCTGCCGCTCCAAACGCCGATGAAGGTGATGCCGGCGTCGGCCAACGCCATGCCGGCTTCGGTGCCGACGGCGGGACCATCGCTATCCTCGTCGGTGAACATGACGAGGATTTTGACGGCCTCGGCTCGGAAACCTGGGCAACCTACGCGGTCCGGCGCGGGAGCCGCGCAGGTGTGGCCCGAGTCCATGTACGCGGCGCAGCCCGCCGCGCTCGGGTCGGCTGAGCACTGGGCCGCCTGGAAGAGATGCTCGGTGCCGCCGGGGAAGGACCAAGCCGTCATCGTGGCCGTTGTCACGGCCGGGTCGGGCTGCAGGTCGAGGTCGTGCATCAGCGTGTTCTCGTACTGGCCAGCGCCGGTCCAGGGGCTCGCGACGCAGGAACTGATGCTCGGGTCCTCGATGCAGGTGCCGCTCAGGGCGCAGACCTGATCCGTGCCGCACATCTCGTCGCGGGTGCAGGGGGTGCCGAAGTCCATGCAGGTGAGGTTGCCGATGATGGTCGTCACGGCCGAGCGCAGGGCGCCGCTCTCAGAGCTCATCGAACCCGACTCGTCCATCAGGAAGTAGATGTCGGCGAACTGAATGCTGGTGCGGAATTCCAAGGTATCCCGCTCGGGCACGGGGGCCTCCTCGTAGGCCACGACGAATACGAAATCGCCCCGTTCCCTGGGGTTATCGAAGGCATCCCGGGGGTCGGTCCCGCCGGCGATCTCGATCAGATCCGTGATGCCATCGCCATCCGTATCTTCGAGGGTCGGGTCAGAGCCGGCCGCGAGCTCGTCGGCGTCCGAGACGCCTCGTCGGCGTCCGAGACGCCGTCGTTGTCGGAATCGGTGTCACGGAAGTTCGGAATGCTGTCCAAGTCGGTGTCGAGGGGCGGGGTGCGGATGTCCATGTCCCCGGCCTCGTCCGCGTCGGAGATGCCGTCGCCGTCGGAGTCGTCGTCGCGCCAATCGGGCGTGCCATCACCGTCGGTGTCCGGGGCCTCACCGGCCCGGGGGCGCTCGTCGCCATCGAGAATGAAGTCCCCGTCGGAGTCGGGGTCGCGAAAGTCGGCGAGGCCGTCGCCGTCGAAGTCGACGGGAACCGACGGGTCGACGATCTCCGTGGCGTCGTCGACCCGGTCGTTGTCGTCGTCGAGGTCGCGGAAGTTTTCGATACCGTCACCGTCGGCGTCCATCACGCCTTCGATCAGGTCCGGGATGCCGTTGCCGTCGGAATCGTCGTCGACGAAATTTGGAATCCCGTCCATGTCAACGTCTTCGGGCGGCGTATTCGTGTCGGAATCTCCCGCCTCGTCGGCGTCCGAGACGCCGTCGTTGTCGGAATCGGTGTCACGGAAGTTCGGAATGCTGTCCAAGTCGGTGTCGAGGGGCGGGGTGCGGATGTCCATGTCCCCGGCCTCGTC
>JAFDCW010000016.1 GCA_019312705.1 Deltaproteobacteria bacterium | reverse complement strand
CCTTCCTCGAGGCCCTCGATGCGGAAGAAGCGGCGGCGGTCTTGACCCTAGCCGCCCACGAAGACCGCGAGGCGCTCTCTCCCCCGCCGGCCCTGCTCATCGCGGCGGCCGCCCATGGCGGCGGCAGGGTCCGGTCCCTCGGCGCCCTCGCCCGGGGCGCCGCCGGCGGCGCCGACGGCGATGCCCTCGGACGAGCCGGCCGCGAGCTCTCGGAGCTCGGTCTTACCGTGGAGTCCGCATGGCGCGGGTAATCCGCGACGGCGGCCCCGTGGTCCCCGGCGAGGTGGTCGACGCGACCGCCGAAGCCAAGGGAATCGTCGAAGGCGCGAAGATCGAGGCCCGGAAAATCCTCGAAGTCGCGCGCGCCGAAGCCCGGGAGATCGAACGAGACGCCGACGCCCGGGGCCGAGCCGAGGCCGACACGCGAGCCGCCGCGATGCTCGCCGCCGCGGCGAAGATCCGCGACGGCGCCCTCGCCGGGGCCGAGGCTGAAGCGAGCCGCATCGCACTGTCGGCGGCCCGCCACATCGTCACCGGCGAACTCGCCCTCGACCCAGACAAGACCACCGCCATCGTCCGAGACGTCCTCGACCGCGCCCGCCGTGCCAAGCGCGTTCGCGTCGAGGTCCACCCCACCGACGCCCCCCGCATCCGCACAGCCCTCCCCGGCGTCGAAGTCGTCGAAGCCCCCGCCGTCACCCCCGGCGGATGCATCGTGCACACCGAGCTCGGCACCCTCGACGCTCGCCTAGAGGTGCGCTTCGAAGCACTAGAAAGAGCCCTCCTAGGCGAATAGGGGACGCTAGGTTTACTTGTTTAGTTGTTGGGTCGAGGGGGGCCGTGGCCGTTCCCGCCACCGTTCCCGTGGCCGTGGCCGCTCCCGTTGCTGTTCCCGTGGCCGTGGCCGTTCCCGTGGCCGTTTCCGGGGCCGTGCCGGCGGCCGTTCCCCCTGGGCCTGCTACTCCGAGGGGAGTTCCCGACGGGGCTGGTCCGAGACAGCCGGCGGTTGGTTGCCCGTGTCTCAGCCTCTGCGGCGGCCGCCGACGGTCCGCCATTTGCCTTCCGCGAATACCCGGTCATGAACTTCGATCCCGTCAATCAACGGCCGGACCAACCGAACCGCACTCAACGCAAGTTGGTAACACTGAAAGTTCTGCATGGAAGAGCTCCTTCGCTCGTGAAGCCGCCCCCGCGCCGCCGTGCGCTGGCCCAGTCACGGCCGCAGCCGGCGCTCGCTCGCCGGGCCCGCATCGGGCCCGAGCCTTTACTCGGTCGAGCACGGTGGCACCGTCCAGGCGCCCCGAGCGAAGGAGCAACAATGGACGCGTCTCGCGATCGAAGGCGAGTTCGCAGCGAAGCGCAGAAAAGCCGTCACACGGCGACGGACACGGGAACGGACACGGC
This sequence comes from Deltaproteobacteria bacterium, assembly GCA_019312705.1. The sequence continues at coordinate 14,500 of JAFDCW010000016.1, read as the reverse complement.
GACGGACACGGGAACGGACACGGCGACGGACACGGGAACGGACACGGGAACGGCAGCGGGAACCGAAACCGCCCCCAATCGCCCTACCCCCCCGCTCATATTCACCAATAATTTCGTCGCATGATCCCCGCTTGGTAGCGTCCTGGGATGCGCCCGGCCGCACCCTGCCTCGCCCTCCTGGCGACCCTCCTCGCCTTCGCCACGGCCTCCCCGGCCCGGGCCTGGACCGAGGCGAATGTCGAGGCTGTCACCGCCCACGTCGACGTCGACAAGGACGGTGAAGCCCTCGTCGGCCTCGTGCTCACCGTGCACATCCACGGCGGCTGGCTCGAGGGCCTCGACCTCGAAGGTCTGGACCCGGACATCGCCCTCATCTTGGACAAACCCCCATCCGCCGTCTCCGTCGATGACCCGGATCAAAAGTGGAGTCTCACAGCGAGACCCCGGGCCGACGGCGGGCTCCGCCTGTCCTTTCCACGCCGCGCCTCCCCGCGCAGGGGACGCATCCGCATCAGCCTCGCCTATACGACGAACCTCAGCGGCCGAGGCGCCCAGCCGATCGCAGATGAGCGCGTGCGCGTTTCGTGGAGCCTCCCGGGGTGGCGCTCGGGCCTCGAAAGCGTCGTCGTGGCGCTCACGACGCCTGCCGGCGCATCGGCCGGCCCGGAGATGAGCGAAGGGGCCGACGCCGCCGACCAAATCACCGAGCACGACGGGGGCGCCGTAACGAGCCACGTCTTTCGCCGACTGCATCTGCCCCGGACAATCCCCTGGACCGTATCCGTAGAGCTGCCCGCCGAGGTGATGGCCCCCGCCCTCCGGGGCCCGCAGATAGTTCGCGCGGACCGGACGGCAAGTCACGGCGAAGATGCACCCGAGGGCCCGCTGGTCCCCTTCATCTTCCTCGCCCTGCCCCTGCTCGCGTCCCTCGGCAGCAGGCTCTCCTTCGATGCCGCCGCACGCCGCAGAGGTCTCGTCCCGCGCCCGGTGATTCCCGGCCCGGGGTGGCTCGCGGTGCCGGCCATGCTCGGCCTCGGCGCCCTGGCCCACCGGGCGGCCGTCGACCAACCTGCCATCACCCTGGCCCTGCTCGCCGCCGGTTCGGCGCTGAGCCTCCAGCGCACGCCGGTCCGATCACGGGGCCCCGTCGCCTCTGCCCTCGGGCCCGCGACCCCGGCCCACGTGCGCGCAGCCCGACGCGCGGGACGGTGGGCCCACGTCCTGGGCTCGCCCCTCCTCGACCTCACGACCTTGGGCGGCGCAGCGCTCTTCTTGGCCCTCGTGGCTGCAGCGGTGGTCTTCGGCGAAGGGGCCCGAGGCCTGCCGCCGGCGACCGTCGGCATGCTCTTCCTGATGCTTCTTCCGTTCACCCTCGCCACCCGATGGCACTTGCCCAAGACCGCCGGAGCCAAACTCCTCGAGCTCCGGGCGCTCGCCAGCGACCTCGGCGACGTCGGACCGGCTGCGCTGTCTCTCTCGTGGGCACCCGACGCCGCTCGGCTACGCATAGTTCCGAGCAGTGCCCCCGAGGGGCTGGTCCGGTACGAACTCGTCATGGTCGATTCACCCACCCTCGGCGGCTTCGAGAGCGCCCTCGGCTTGCTCATCGTCACCGAAGACGGAAGCGAGGCCGAGGGGCGCGCCTCGGGCCTCGGTCTCGGCTCTCCCCTGGGCGACGGCAAAGGTCGCCGAGTTCGTCTCGCGTCCTTCCCCCACTTGGGGCCTCTGGGGCCCGAACCCACCTCGCAGCTTCGGCGCATCAACCGCGCGATGAACAGCGAGCAGGCCGACGCCGCGCCGGCCTCGGACGAGTCACTCGCCGTCGCCGCTTGAAGCGGGCAGTCGGCTGCGCAGGCGGGTGAGCATGCCGACCTTCTCGGGGTCGGTCTGCTCTTCCATCGCGGCCTCGACCGCAGAGATTGCCTCGGCGCCGAAGGCCTGCACGATGACGTCCGCCGCGAGCACGGCGACGGTCGGACTCTGCGCCATGCGCAAGAGGTCCGGCAGCATGCGCCGGTCACCCCGGGCCGAGCGATCGATGGCGACGGCGCGCTCGTAGCGCTGCACCGCGTCTCCGTAGTAGGAGATGTCGACGAAGTGGTGGGCGAGGACGAGAGACGCCCGAGCATCCCCCGGCATCGACCGCTGGAGCCGCCCGATATCGCGCCGGTCCCGGACACTCAGGTGCTGCCCTTGACGCACCCGTCGATGGAAACGGCGAAGCTCCTGGGGTAGGGGCCCTTCGAAGGGATCCCGGACCGCCGGCCAGGCAGTCGGATTGTCGACGGCGGCTTCTGGGTCGGTCACGTCGCCCAAGTCGTCTGGGTCGTCTAGGTCGTCCACATCGGCGGCGACGGGGTCATGGGCATCGATGTCGTCCCCAGAGATTTCCGCGGGGTCCGGCTCCGGCGCCTGCTCTGGCCCCCCGGCGACATCGGTCGGTCCGTCGAGGGCTGCCGGCGGTGGGTCGACGGCGGTCCCGTCGTCGGCGACGCCACGGGCCCCTTCGTCCGGAGAGCCAACGAGCAAGGCGGCCGCAAGGCCGAGGAGGAGGATGCCTAGGCCCACGGCCGCGAAGGGAAGCATGCGCCCGACGGAAAGGCCTGCGCGGGGAGGCTCTTCGCCAGCTCCGTGGGCGGTCATGGTGACCTGGTCGTCTCGCGGAGACGAAGGACGAGAGACCTCCCGAGACGATGCACTCGCATCGAAGGTGGCCGGAATCGCCGGCAATGCGTCGAGGGCCGCGAGCATCTCGGCCGCGTTGGCAAAGCGGTCGGTGCGATCCTTTTTCATCGCGGTGCCGAGCAGCGCGTTGAGCTCGAGGCTGAGGCTCAGCCCGGGCCGCCACTCCTCGGGGTCGGGCATCGGCAAGAGCAAGTGCGCGCGCAGCATATCGGCGCGAGCCGAGGCCTCGAAGGGATAGCGCCCGGTGAGGATCTCGAAGAGCACGACCCCCGCCGAGTACACGTCCGCTCGCACGTCGACGCTCCCGCCGGTCGCCTGCTCCGGGGGCATGTACGCCGGGGTGCCGAGGATGGTGCCGCTCTTGGTCAGCGTGGGTTCCCCGACGCCGTCTCCAGTCGTGAAGATCTTAGCCAGGCCGAAGTCGAGGATCTTCACGTGGTTCGGCGCGTCGGGGAGCGCCTGAAGAAAGATATTCGCCGCCTTCAAGTCCCGGTGCACGATGCCTTTGTCGTGGGCGAAGGCGAGGCCCCGGAGGATCTGCCGTTGGATCTCGATCGCGTCTTCGATCGGCGGCGGACCGTCGTCGTCGATCAGGTCGGCCAGCGTGCGACCTTCGAGGAGCTCCATCACGAGATACGGCGTACCGTCGGAGATGCCATAGTCGTTTACGGAAACCACATTGGGGTGGCTCAGGGCGGAGAGGGCCTGCGCCTCCCTCTCGAAGCGCCGGCGCAGCTCATCGATACTGCCGAAGCGTTCGTGGAGGACCTTGACGGCCACCGGCCGTTGGAGCTTCAGGTGCTCAGCCCGGTAGACGACCCCCACACCGCCGGTGCCGAGCACGTCCTCGACGCGATATCGTCCGTCGAGGACGGTACCGATGAATTCGTTGGCGTCCCAAGTCGGCGACTCGGCGGCCCCCCCGATGGAGCTGCGCGGCATGGCGGCAATCATAGCAAATTGCGAGCAAAGAACAGTCGTCCGTCGCCTACCGCGACAACTTCGCGCTTAGCCGGGGTTTTCCTGGGCGAGCATCCCCCGAAGCAGGTCCGGCCGGTCGCTCATGACAGCGTCGACTCCCAGATCGAGCAGGCGCCGCATCTCCGCCCGGTCGTCGATGGTCCAGACGTGAACCTGGATGCCGTGGCGCCGGGCAGCCGCGACGAAGCGTCGGTCGACGACCGTGAGGGGGCCCTGGTGCGGTGGAACCTGGAGCGCTTCGAAATCGTAAGTGCGTGCCCGGTCGAGGCCGACGCGGCTCGCGAGCCAGAAATCCAAGACACCCCTGACGCCGGGACTCGTGGGCACCCGGCCCCGGGCAAGGGCTCGAAAGGCTCGCCCGTGCCCGTCATCCGCGCACCCGACCAGCACGCGATCGTGGATTTGCCGTTCTTCGATGAACCGCCAGAGGGGACGCGCCATTTCGTGCTTCATCTCGAGGTTGAAGAAGGTGTCCGGGAAGCGCGCAAGGGCTTCGTCGAGGGTGGGCACCTCGACGCCCCGACCGCGGTGCGGATGGCCGCCGCCGAGGGATACGAATCGATGACCTGCGTCGAGGCCTTTGACCTCGGCGAGGGTCATCTCGCGGATCGCCCCCGCGCCGTCCGTTGTGCGCTCGACCCGGGGATCGTGGAAGATGACGAAGACGCCATCCCGGGTGAGGTGGAGATCGGTTTCGATGTGATTGAAGCCGAGGAGCACCGCGCCCTCGAAAGCCAGGAGGGTATTCTCCGGATGAAGCGCAGACCCACCGCGGTGGGCGAAACCAAAGGGCCGCACGACGTCGAGGTAGGGATAGCGCCCTGCGGCCTCAGCGCGCATCAGCTACCCCTCACCGGCAGTTGATATCGGACGTTTCGAACTCCGCCGCGTCCATTTCAGGAAACCCCGAGGGGTCCGCCGCGTCCCGGTGAGCATAGGGCAGGCGCACGGTGACGACGCTCAGGCCACATACGTCGGCGTCGATGTTCGCAGCCGGGCTGGTGCCCATGTAGGTCACCGACTCGCTCTCCCCGGGGCTGAGGGTTCCGTCGAAGGCGGGGGGCCGGTCGAGGTTCACCGGGTGCCCGCGGTCCGCGGGGAGGATCTCGACCCGTGTCGCTACGAAGGTGCGCGCCCCCTGGGCGTGATCCCCGACCCGAAAGACGACGTCGACCATGACCGACGCGGCGGCGTCCGCACCAGTTCCGGCGATCGTGACCGTCGCGCTGGAGATCTCGGCGGCGACGCCGAGCTCCGTGTCGATGCTGCAGCCGGCGACGAGCGCCGAGGAAAAGAAGACGAGTAGGAGGGCTAGTGTGTGATGCAGAGTCACGGGAGGGAGTATCGCGACGGGCCGCGGTTTCCTCGCAAGGAAGGAAACCGATGGAAATGCACCGCATTTTCGAGGTTTTCTGACGCCGCGAGGGAGCCGTGGAACGAGCGAGAAACCTTCCGCGGCTCTGGATCACGCACTAGCGCCCGCTTCACGCCTTCATCGCCGCCACGCGGCTCTCGAGGTGCGGCAAGATCCGATCGATGGTCTTGGTCTCGCGGTACACGTCGTCGTCGTCGAGCTCGAAGTCGGTGACGGCTTCCTGAACCGCACCGTAGAGCCAATAACCGCCGTCCCCCTCGATGCTGTCCTTGGGCACATGGCCCTGGTGGTTCAGCTTCGAGCATCCATCGACCGCATGATCGAGCACCGTGAGCAGCTCACCGAGGTACTCCCGGAACACTGCGAGTTGGTGGTCGAGGGTTTCGAAGAGCTCGGGCTGATCCTCGCGCTGCTTGCCCATCGCTATTGGGTTGGTCTTTTCGACCCTCTCGAGCGCGAGGCGCATGACCAGCACGTCGTCGACGTGAGCCAGTATGCCGCGCTGCCCGGGAATCGCATTGTGTCCGGAGATGATGTGGATGAGCGCGCCCGCGAGCAGCACCCGTCCCTCTTCATCGACCTCGGGGTCCTCCACGATCCGGAAGACTGCCTTCATGTCCTGCGGTAGCGAGATAATCCCCTCGCTCACCACTTCTCGAAACCTATCCTTAGCCATTTCCTCGTCTTCGTCTTGGGTGGTTTACCGGAGTGTACCCTATTGGGGAATCAGCTCGCGTCCAGCGGGACAGGCGACTTCGACACCGGTCGGACCGCCCTCGGACTCGATGATCTTGAACTCGACTCGACGATTCTGCTCCCAGGCCGCCGCGTTGCTGCGGGGGTTGACCGGGCAACGCTCGCCGTAGCCGCCGGAGCGCATGCGGTCCCGACCAACGCCACGCTGAACGAGGGCCTCGACCACCGACGCCGCGCGGTCGCGGGTCAGTCGAATGTTGTACTCGTCGCTCGACCGCTCATCGGCGTGACCCTGAATCTCGATTAGGGTGATCTGTGGGTTGCCGTTGAGCGTGGCCCCGACCGCATCGATGATGGGGAAGGAGCGCTGCTGGATGACCGCGCTGTCGGTCTCGAACATGATCTTTTCGAGGATGACGATCTGGTTTTCCTCGATGACGACCGAGCCACGGTCCGGGCAGCCGTCTTCGTCCTCGAAGCCGTTGTAGGTCTCGGGGTCGTTCGGGCACGAGTCGTCGACGTCGAGGATGCGGTCCTGGTCGTTGTCCGGGTCCGGACAGCCGTCCTCGTCCTCGAAGTTGTCACGGTCCTCGGCCTCGTTCGGGCAGAGGTCGTCGACGTCGAGGATGCCGTCCTGGTCGTTGTCCGGGTCCGGGCAGCCGTCCTCGTCCTGGAAGCCGTCACGGTCTTCGGGGTCGTCGGGGCACTGGTCGACCTCGTCGAGGATACCGTCACCGTCGCGGTCCCCTTCGCTGCCCTCGGGGCAACCGTCTTCGTCGGCGTCGCCGTCGCGGTCCTCGGGGACCAGGGGGCACTCGTCGTCGACGTCGAGGATGCCGTCGCGGTCGTTGTCCGGGTCGGGACAGCCGTCTTCGTCGGCAAAGTTGTCGAAGTCCTCGGGCTCGTCCGGGCACTGGTCGAAGTCGTCCTTCAGGCCGTCGCCGTCGCGGTCGCCGATCGAAGGCTCGAAGATGAAGCCGAGCATCGCCCGAACGTCTGCGGTCTGGAAGCCGCCCGAGTCGGTCGCGATGTTCGGAATACCGACACCGCCGCCGAGGACCAGGTAGCTGTTGCGCTCGACGAAGATCTTGAGGCCGAGGAGAGCTTCGAGGTTGAAGCCCTCGGCATGGAAGGACTCGAGGGACTGGGTGCCGTAGATGTCGAGGGCGATCTCGACGGCGCTGGCGACGCGGAAGCCGGCGCCGAAACCGAAGGTGAGCAGGTGACCGTAGTTGGTGTCCACGCCGAGCTGGGTCGGATCCATGATGGCACCGAGGGCGTTCATACCCATGCCGTCACCGGTGGGGACGGTGCGACCGCCAACGGGAATGGTCGCCGCATCGGTGAAGTTGAAGCGAGCGCCAACGTTGAGGGCCAGGCGGATGGCCCGCACGGGGCGCATCTCGGCGGCGAGGATTGGCCAGATGGCGAAGCCGTCTCCCGCGAACTCCGAGGGGCTGCCCGAGGGCAGCTCGAGGAGCAGCAAACCGCCGAGGCCGATGGGGTCGCGCTCGACCCGAGTGAAGCGGAACTTGCCGTGCAGGGTGATGTCCCCGAGGCCCTGGTAGGTCATGCCGCCGTCGTCGGCGGTGTTGAAGCCGGTGCCCCCCGGGATCGACTGGTTCGGCCCGCTGATGACCTGGACGGGCAACTGCATGCCGACCACGGCGAAGTTGGCCAAACCCAGGTTGAACTGAAGCGTGCCGGTGAAGAACGTATCGACGACGTGGGTCGTGCGCTCCTCGCTACCGATGGCCACGGACTCGTCGTTGACGAATCCGTCGAAGGGCAAGATGCCAAAGCCGGCGTCGAGGACCAGGCCGAAGCTGAAATCGAGGTGGCCGAGGATGTCCGTACCGTTGGTACTGAGGATCCCCTTGCTGTCGACGGCCGGACGGAAGAGATGGAGGTCCATGCCTCGATCGCCGTCGAGTCTCGCACTCGTGGCCTGGGCCTGTACCGCACCCGGGGACATCGCCAACCAGCCGATGGTCACGGCAAGGGCGCCCAGGGCGCCAAACCGACGGAACATTCTTCGTCTCCTCATGGAAAATTCAGCGTTTCCGCTGTTCGCGAGGTAACACGGACCCGGATTCATGGTCAACGTTGAGGCTCAGTCGATGCGCGGGTTCGGATACGAAGTGCCCCCCGATGGGGACCGTGACGCAGCCCAAGTCAGTTGCACTGACGTTCGAGGTATTGGCCGTAGAGGCGCGCCTCTCGGCTCGATGGATGGCGTGCGACGAGCTGCCGCATCAGGCCACACGCCCTCTGTCGCTGGCTCCTCCCCCGTTCGGCCTCGATGACAGCGGCAAACTCACGAGGAGAGCTCGGATTGCGTAGATTGCGCAGGATGCAGGCGTTGTAGTTATTCTCCGCCGCACACTCGATGAGCGCATTGCCCATGGTCGCGGCGGGCGCCATCGTGACCACCATCGCCGGAGCCATCGTCATGACGGGGGTCATCATGCCCCGGGGGCGATCCCGATCCCGATCTCGCGGGCGGTCCGGCACATTGTTGTTCACGACCACCACCGCGGGCGCCGCTCCCGCAGCGGCCGCTCGGGCCATGATCCGCTGGGCGGTCCGGCGGTGCTCGGCGGCCATGCCCTCGGTATTGTCGACGAGGGAAGCGAGGTTGGTGGCGCCTGCTGCGTTGCCGGCGGCCAGCGCCGCCCGGGCCTCGGGTAATTTCTGTTGGGCGAAGGCGTCGTTGGCCTGGGCCACTTCCGGCTCGCCCCGGAAGGGGCTGTTGCTCGCGAGGCCACCGAACTGCATCGTGGCTTCGTCGATGTTGTTTTCGTTGAGAGCCGTGCGGCCCATCTCGAAGATGGCGGCCTCATCGCTCAACCTCTGAGCATCCTGCTGGCAGCCGATCGCCGCGGGGTCGCTGGGACTGGCTTCGACGGCCGCTCCCGCGTGGGCGAGGGCGCCCTCGGCGTCACGACGCTCGATGGCCGAGCGGCACTCAGCGACACTGCGCTCGACGTCGAAACCCGCCACGGGTTCGATTCCGCCGCCGGAGATGGTCGTGATTTGGGTGGTCGGATCGTCGTCGCCGCCGCTGAGAGCAACGACTCCGGCGACCACGACCGCGAGGAGGATGATGCCAGCGGCAGCGAAGATCGGTGTCTTGGAGACGGGCTCGGGGAGATTGAGCGACTCCATCTGAACCGTCGCGTCGTGATCGAAGACGTAGGTCTCGCCTTCACCGACGTAGCGGAAGCTGACCTGTCCGAGTTCGACGACGTCGCCGGGGGAGAGCGGCGCCTCTTCGATGTCTCCGCCATTGAGGCGCAGGCCGTTCGCGCTGCCGAGGTCGATGAGGCGGAACGAGTCACCCTCACGAACGATCTCGGCGTGCTCGCGCGAAATGGAGCGGTGGTTTACCCAGATGGGCAGATCTTCGGCGCGCCCGATGCGCTGTCGTTCGCGCGAGAGGGCGAACTCTGCGCCCGGCGCCGGAGGCGTCAGCATCACGAGGCGCGCCGGAGGACGCGGCTCGTCGGGGGCTGCGATCATCGCCGTCGCCGGGTCCGGGGCAGCGGCGTCCGTCGGCACCTCCGCCGTGGGGACCTCGGCGATGGCGTCGGACTGCAGAGCGAGTTGGTAGTCGCCGATGCCGAGTTGGTCGCCGGCCTTGAGGTTGACCCGGCCGTCGATCTTGCGGCCGTTGACCTTGACGCCGTTGTACGAGTTCAGGTCCTCGACGACGAAGGCACCATTGGCCTTGAGCAGCTTGGCGTGCTTGCGCGAGATGTTCCGTTCGGTGAGGCGGATGGTATTCCCCTCTTTCCGTCCGATGGAGACTTCCTCGCGGACAAGCGGCACGACCGTGGTCTTGCCCTCATCATCCGATATGACGAGCTTAAACATCTCGTCTATGTGCCCAATCTCGCACGGTTTTACGGTCGCCGAGGCAGGATGTTATCGACCCCCCGACTGGTGTCAACGCCCACGTCGGCCTCATCGTACACGATCCCTCATGGTCCATGCATAGACCCATCTGATCAACGAAGCCTTTGGCCGCCTCGAAACCCCTGCGCCTTCGTGGCACTCTGCGTGCTGTGGCCCCCTCCAACGCCGCCGCGAAAGGCCCATCGGGGGCCATCATTTTTGTGCTTCTGGCCGCCCTGGCGGCCTGCGGCGACGATCCGGCCCCTCTGCCGCCGGTCATCGACAGCGGATTCTTCAACCCCGATGGCTCGACCGACAGCGGCGGCGAGGGCGGCGTAACGCCCCGCCCGGACGGCGGAGCCCGCCTCCCGCCGGCAGATATTGAGGTCACCCTCCCCTACGAGGGCGCAGAAGCAGAGGTGTCCCTCACCGTGGCCGCGGACGCAGCCCAGGTCGATATCCACCTCTCGGTGGATACGACAGGGAGCTTTTCGCAGGAGATCGACCGGATCCAGAGCGAGCTTCTCGAACGGGTGCTCCCGCCAATTCGGGACCGGGTCGGCGACGTCGGAGTCGGCGTGAGCCGATTCGAGGACTTTCCCGTGCTTCCTTATGGAGGCCCAACCGACGCCCCCTTCACCCTGCTCTCGGGCATCACCACCTCCGGATCCCGAGTCGGCGCCGCGGTAGCGGGCCTCGACGACCCCCTCGGCTTCGGCGGCGACGGCCCCGAGGCAAGCGCCGAAGCCCTCTATCAAATCGCGACCGGCGAGGGCTTCACGGCCGGCGGGACCCGTTACGTCGCAGCCTATTCCGGGCGCAGCGCCCCGGGAGGCGGAGACCTCGGGGGGGTCGGCTTCCGCGACGACTCGCTCCGGGCGGTCGTCCACATTACCGACGCACCGGCGCACCGAGCGGGGGACTACCTGCCACGAATCTCTGGCGCTCACTCCCTCGACGCGGCCATCGCGAGCCTGACGGCCCAGCGCGTATCGGTCCTCGGCATCGCCTCGGGGGCAGCAGCCCGGCCTCACCTCGAGCGGGTGGCCCTCGCCACTGGCGCCGTGAGCGCCCCCCTCGGCGACACTTGCCCCACCGGGATCGACGGAGGCCGCCACTCGCCCGTCGATGGCGTGTGCCCCCTCGTCTTCGACGTGGATCCGGCGGGGACCGGTCTATCCACGACCCTCGTGGATGCGCTCCTCGCCCTCCTCGATTCGGTCCGCTACGAGGAGGTCTACGGCATCATCGAAGAAGACGACTTCGGCTTCGTAAAGGCGGTCGAAGCGACGACGGCCCGGGTGCCTCCCGGCGCGGAGGACCCAGTCCGGGAAGATCGGCGCCCCTCGGGGGACGGAATCGTCGACACCTTCGTCGGCGTCCGCCCGGGCAGCGAGCTGACGTTCCGCGCGCGTCTCCACAACGACCGCATCCCCGGGGCCGACTACGACCAGGTCTTTCGCGTGACTGTGGCGGTCTACGGGGACGACCTACTGCTGGCTCGGCGGGTCGTACGCATCACCGTGCCCCGGGGCCGCGTCTTCCGGGACGCCGGCGTCGATGGCAGCGTCGCCGACGCCGGCATGGACGCCGCGATCTCGGACGCCGGCGCCGATGGCAGCATCGCCGACGCCGGCATGGACGCCGCGATCTCGGACGCCGGCGTCGATGGCAGCCTCGCCGACGCCGGCATGGACGCCGCGATCTCGGACGGCGCGATCTCGGACGCGTCGGCCGATTCTTTGGTCGGAAGCACAGACGGAGGTATCGAAGACGGGGGAGATGTTGGCCCCTGAGGGACCATGCGCGCCGTCCGAGAATTTCAAGCCGCACGTGACAGACGAAGCGCCCAGGGGCTGCTGGTCCTGCCCCTGCTCCTGGCGCTGCTCATCCCCGTGCTCATTCACTCGAGCGCCTGCGGCGGAAGCTGGAACGGCGGAATCATCGCCCGCCTCGCATGGTCGGAGGTCGGAGGCCTCCGGGTCGTCGACGTTCCCCGGGACGGCGCCGCGTGGGCGGGGGGCCTGCGCCCGGGCGACCGGATCATCCTCATCGACGGTGAAGCCGTCGAAGGCCGAAGCGAACGCGAGGTCGTCCAGGACCTGCGCGGGGAAGTCGGCTCGGAGGTAGTCCTCGAGGTCATGCGAGATGGCGAAACAGAGTTCATCCGCGTCGAACGGGCCCCCTACCGATCCGAAACCCGCCGGTGAGGTAGCGCGACGGTCGGCCCTCCTCGGTCCCAGGCCACATTGGTGAGGAGTTGCCCGGGACGCTGCGTTCATGGACGCCCCTGGGGATCCGGGCTAGAAGCCAGGCCATAAGCGCCATGACCGACCTCGCCACTATCCACGAAGCGCTCTGGCTCTACTTCACGGCGCCCATCATCGTGCTCGCCGCGATCTACGTGACCGTGCGCCTCAAAGCACCCCAGGTCATGCGCATCGGCCAAGCGTTCCGAGCGCTCAGGGAAACCGATTCGGAGGCGCCGGGGGAGGTGCCGTCGGGCACCCCGGCGATGCTCGCGACCGCATCCTCCGTCGGTGCCGCAGCCGCGGTCGGTGCCGCGACCGCGGTCGGCCTCGGAGGCCCGGGGGCGCTCTTCTGGGTCTGGGTCTTCGCCTTCTTGCTGGCGCCGCTGCGCTACGCCGAGGTCGTGCTGGCCCGGACGAACGCCCCGGGCAAGAACGATCCCGAGGCCAGCGGGTCCCTCACCCGGCGCCTGCTGCACCAGGGCGGCACGGCCCGTACCCTCGGCCTGGTGCTCCTGGTCCTCCTCGCGATCACCGGGTTCGCATTCGTCGGTGGTGTGCACGGCGGAGCCCTCACCGACGCCAGCCGGGCGCTTCTACCCGATAGCGCAGCGGTCGTGGGTTATGGCGTCGCCGGGGGAGCCGCAGCCCTCGCCCTCCTGGGCCTGCGCCGCGGCGGAGTGGTCGCCGGCTGGCTCGCCGCCGCCGCCCTCGCGACCCTAGCCGCAGCCTGCATACTCGCGATCGTCGGGTTCCCGGGCCGCGCCTTCGGGGCCATCCCCCGAGCCTTCGCCGAAGCCTTCTCCGGCGCCCCCGTCGCCGAACCCTGGGTCGGCGCAGCCGTTGGAGAGATCTTCGTTGCAGCCTTGCTCTTCGCCGGGCCGCCGCTCTCGGCCGGGACCGGTGCCCTCGGCGGCCTCTACGGCGCCGCGAAAGCCCAGACGACTCGCCGCCTCGCGGCCACGGCGCTGCTCGGCCCGTTCCTCTACGCGATCATCGCGACCCTCCTCGTAATGGCCTTCGTAGGCTCCGGCGGCTACTACCACCGCGCCGACACGTCGCGACCGTTCTCGGAAGTCCGCGTTTACGGCTCCGCCTTCGCGAGCCAAGCCGAACGTGACGACCCCGGTCGACTGCACACGGGTTACCTGCGCATCGTCGACGGAACCGCGCGGGACCGGGCGCTCTTCTTCGGCACCGACCGCGGCATGGTCCGTGATGCCAGCTTCGAGTTCCGTGGCAACCCCGCCGACGTCGCCCTTCACTTCACCGATGGCCGGGTCGAGCGCATGCTCCGGCCCCGGGACGGCACCCTCGTCGAGGTCGACATCGACCAAGAGCTCGGCGATCTCGTCATCGAAGGCCGCATGCTCCCCGAGGGCGGCGGCTTGCTCGCGTCGTCCTTCGGCCGCGGCAGCGGCGACGATCTCGCCGGGCGCCTCGCCCTGGTCGCGCTCCTGCTCCTCCTCGCGGTGGGCGCGTCAGCCTTTGGCCTCGCCCTCGGCCGAGGGCTCCCGGCCGGCGCCCCGACGTGGGCCGCCCCGGCCCTCAGTTTGCTGCCCGCTGCCGGGATCGCGGTCGCCGGAGCGGCGATCGTGCCCAGCTTCGGCCTCATCGGGGGCCTCGCCGCAGGATTGAGCAGCGCGGTCGCGGCCATCCTCATCGCGTCGCGAGCCCGAGAAGCTTCCTAGAGCACATCTCAAAAAGGCGACCGAGCATTTTTGAGATGTGCTCTAAGCTCCGGGACCGGGTGGTGGCGGCCCTGGATCCGGGCTACGGTGCGCCGCTTCGTGAATTGGGGAACTGGCCCCACCGAGGCGGGAGCACGAAATGCGAACCATCGGTGTCATTGGGGGAAGCGGACTCTACGATCTCGACGGCCTGACGTCCGTCGCAGAGCACCGCGTCTCGACCACCTTCGGCGAACCGTCGGACGCGGTCATCTCGGGCATGCTCGGCGACGCGAAACTGCTCTTCCTGCCGCGCCATGGCCGGGGACATCGCATCCCCCCGCACCGCATCAACTACCGGGCGAACATCCTCGCGCTAAAGAAGCTCGGCGCCGAGCAGATCGTGAGCGTCTCCGCCGTCGGTTCGATGAAAGAAAACATCCACCCCGGGGACGTCGTGCTCCCGGACCAGTTCTTCGACCGCACCCGAAATCGGCCGAGCACCTTCTTCGACGATGACGGTGTGGCCGCCCACGTGGCCCTCGCCGACCCGATCGACGCCGCGCTCCAGGACGCCCTCTACCGGGCCGCCGTCGCCGCTGATGTGCGCACCCATCGAAACGGCACCTACATCTGCATCGACGGGCCGCAGTTCTCGACCCGCGCCGAGTCGAACATCTACCGCCGGTGGGGCGTCGACGTGATCGGCATGACCAACCTGCCGGAAGCCCGCCTCGCCCGCGAAGCCGAACTCCCGTACGCCACCGTCGCCCTGGTCACCGACTACGACTGTTGGCACACCGAGCACGACGCGGTCACCGTCGAGCAGGTCGTGGCGACCTTGACGAAAAACGTCGAGACCGCGCGCAACATCATCCGCAACGTGGCGGCGCTGGCCCAGGACCCCCAGGAGAGCCCCGCGACCAGCGCCCTCGAGCATGCCATCA
>JAFDCW010000359.1 GCA_019312705.1 Deltaproteobacteria bacterium | reverse complement strand
GTCGGTGGCGGCATCGCCCGACCCGGCATCGCCTGGCCCGGCATCCCCGCCAGCATCGACGGCGCCGTCTCCGGCGCCGGTATCGGCCACCGCCGAGTCACCGGGGCCGCCGTCGGCTGGCTCGCCAGAATCCAAGGCACCGCTATCGACGACCCCACCGTCGTCTCCGCAGCCCGAAATGACAGCGATCGAGAGCACGAGCAAACCGGCCCCCAGCGACGAGGCTTTCACCAATTCCAACATGATCCCCAGTGTAGCGCCCGATCGCCTTCGGGGGGCCATCACACCCAGATTTGCGGGCGCCCAGCAGCCATCTGGGGGCCTTTCTTCACGGGAAACGAGTTGTAGCCTGACCTCGGCCCCTTGCCGTAGACTCACGCCGCATGCCCATTTTGGGGAGCACGCGGTTGGATTAACTCGGAAAGCGCTATGGGTCCGGTGAACGAGATGACGGCACCTCAATCCGTCACGACGATCGAAGACGAGCTGGGGCGCCTCGACCAAGCCCTCGTAGATCTTCACGCATGCAACGCGGCAAGCGTGTCGCTGGTGCATTGCCCAACCCACGGCCGAGAGCGGACATTGGTCCGGCGCCTGGCCGAAAGAGCCCGGGACAAGCGCTTCGTCACCGTCACCGTGAGCCTCGAGGAGCAGAGCCCGGACACCCCCGAGGGCTTGGTTCGCGAGATCGTCGACGGGCTCGTGCCGCCGAAGGACCGGCGTCCCCGGGGATTGCTCTGGATGCTCGATGACTACGCCGAACGCCACGGACGCCGCTCGGGAAAGCGTTTTCTCGATGCCTGCGAAGAAGAAGGCGCCCACGGGGACCTCACCGTCCTGGCGGGGGCCTACCTCAACAGCGACGACCCCGGAGCGACGCGGGAATACCGGGCCTACGAGGCATGGCTCGACGGCGAAGAGCCGGCAAAACGCAACCTGAACTCAGACGTCCGGCGGCCCCTCTCGGACCGCAGCGCCCAGCGGACCCTCGGCGACTTGAGCCGCATCATCCGGGCCCTGGGCCACAAGGGCCTGGTCATTTTCCTGAGCAATGGCGACGCGATCGCCACTCAGACCGACCGGCAGCGCGAGAAGGCCTACACGGTCCTGCGGGAGCTCGTCGACAACTTCGATGGCGCCAATGGGGCCATCGCGACCAAGATGATCATCACGGGCACGGACGCCTTCTTCGAGGGTCCCAACTCGATTCGCTCCCTCGCGCCGCTGCTGATGCGCCTCTCGATCCCCTCCGGGGCTGAGCCCCCGCCGCCTCATAGGTCCTGGACGTCGCTGATCCGCGAGCCCTACGAGTACCGGCATCGCCGGATCACGGCGCCGCCGGAGAGGCGGTCTGCCGCACTGCGGACCATCATCCGGACCGCCGAGGGGCTCCCTCCCCTCGAGGCCGTCGCCTCGATGAGCGTCGGTCACCAGAAGATCGAGCGCACCATCAAGCGTGTCTTTCGCCAGAGCGACACGGGGGACGGGGTCTTCAGCGTGCTCGTCGGCGATTACGGCAGCGGCAAGACCCACTTGCTGATGCACCTCGCCGAGCGTGCCCTCAAGGAGCGCCGCCCCGTCTTCTGGCTCAACCTCGAGCGCATGAACCTCGACCTCGGCCAGCCCCAGCGCCACATGGCCCGGCTCCTCGAGACCTCGGTTCTGCCGCTCCGGCACCAGCCCACTGCCCTCGACCAGGCGGGGGTCTGGACACGGAACCAGGCCCGCCTGGCCAAGCTGATGACGGCCCTCGAAGAGATCGAGACCGAGGGCACGGAAGAGGCCGCCGGCGCGCACAAAGCGCTGCGCCTCGCCCGGGGGGCCGAAGACCCCGGCCACGCCCTCGAGATTTACCTCTCGGCCCAGGACATCGAAGGCCGCAGCGCCAGCGCCTCCTACCGCCGGGACGCCTACCGGCGCTTCCTGCTCTTCGTCGAGCTGCTCAAGCGCCTCGAAAATTGCCAGGGACCGGTGGTCCTCATCGACGAGGCCGAAAACCTCTACACCACCGGCGCTCCGTGGTCCGCCCGGCGCACAGCGCTGCGCTCCCTCGCGTTCTATTGCGGCGGGGCGATCCCCGGCGCCGCCGTCATGATGGCGATGACGCCCCCGGCCTACGAGGAGCTCGAGAAGGAAGCACGCCGGCTCCTCGGCGAGGCCGACCAGATGGCGACGACCCTCGAGCTCGAAGACGTCGGACTCTTCCGCCGGCGTCTGCGGCAGCTCGAGCCGGAGATGGTGCCCAACCTGAGCGGCCCCCAGCGCATGGAGCTCGCCGAGCGTGTGCGTCGGACTCACCGCTCGGTTCGCGGCCGGGTCGAAACCCCCGACTGGTCAGAGCGGGTCAGGCGCCTCAGCCGAGAGCACAAGTCCCCGCGCACGCTGATCCGAACGCTCGTCGACGAGCTCGAATCTCTGTGGTGGGCGGGCGCCTGAAGGCGCGAGACCGCCACCGCCTCTACGAGGCCGCAGTCCAGACCCCGGAGGTCGAAGTCGAGCTCCTGGGACGTGCCTACCAAAAGCGCTTCGAGGCCCCCGCCGTGAGCCTCCGCGAGGACTTCTGCGGCACGGCGCTGCTCGCCAAGACCTGGGTCGAGAGCGACGACGACCGCGTCGCCTGGGGCGTCGACCTCGACCTCGAGGTCCTCGCCTACGGCCGGCGGCACCACATCGAGCCCCTCGACGAAGACGAGGCGGACCGCATCGAACTGCACGCGGAGGACGCCCGATTGCGAAGCGAGCGCACCTTCGACGTCATCACCGCGGGCAACTTCAGCTGGGCTCTCTTCGACGACAAAGCGCTCAGCGAATACCTGACGAGCGCCTACGACTGCCTCGAAGACCGGGGCCTCCTCGCCCTCGAGATCTTCGGCGGAGCGGACCTCCGGAGGCCGCTGCTACACGAGCATACGAAGGACGGCTTCGACTATCTGTGGGAACAAAACGCCTACGACGAGGAGACGTGCCGACTCGAAGCGAGCATCCACTTTCGCGCGAAAGACGGCACCATGCTTCGCGACGCGTTTCGCTACTCATTTCAAGTGCGCGGCTGGAACGAAACTCGGACCCTCGTGACCGCGGCCGGCTTCCGAAAGGTCGAGCTCTGGGTTGAACGCGAGGGTGGCGGCTTCGTATGCCAGGCAGACGAGCCCGGGGCCGCCGCGTGGAGCGGCTATGTGATGGCGTACAAGGGGTAGGCCCCGCGGTGTCGACCGCTCGCCTGGTCAGAGGCTTCGGGAGGTCCCCGTCGCGGATGCGGTCGCCGTGTCGGGGTCAGCGCTGACAGGGTCCGGCGCGACGTCAATCACGCCGAGGGGAGCCGTGCCGCCGGTCGTATTGTGCACCCAGGTGCCCTCTTCGCGGCGACCGTGCCAGCCCCGGGGCACATGGGGAGTCGTCCAGCGGTAGAGCCACCGGGCGTCCGCGGGGGCGATATTGGTGCAGCCGTGGCTACGCACGCGGCCGAATCCGTCATGCCAGTACGCGCCGTGCAGGGCGTATCCACGGTGGTAGTACATGGTCCAGGGGACCTCATCGACGTCGTAGACGCCCTCGACCGGGTCGTCCCCGCTCATGCGAATCGACAGGTACTTGTGCTGGATGCGGTAGGTGCCTTCGGGGGTGTCGTAGCCGGCTTTGCCGCTCGTGATGACCGTCGCGAAGAGGGCCCGGTCGCCCTCGTAGGCCACCAAGGTCTGCTCAGATAGGTTCACGTGCACCCAGCGCTCACCGGCCGGTACGCCGGATGGCCGGTCGATGGCCCAGACCACCCGGAGGGAATCGCGCGGAATGCACGCGCCCAGAGCGGTCAGGACGCAAGTGACTTCACCGCGGGTCACGAGGCCGGTGGGGCGAAAGCGGGAGTACTTGGGCGCCGTGCCTTCGGCGACCAGCCCTTCCGCCGACACCCGGTAACTCGGCGTCTCGTCGTCGATCACGAAGGCCAGGGGCAGAGCGGTATCGTCGTCGAGGAGCTCGCCGTGCAACTCGGTGCGTGCATGGTCCCCGATGTATTCGGCGTCGACGTAGCGCCCGGCGACGGTGCGCACGTAGTTGTGTCCTTCGTGTTCGACTTCACCGTCGATCGTCACGAAGTAGTCGCCCACCAATTTCTCGGCGACGCCGGGCATGGAGACGCCGGCGGCGAGCCGGTCACGTTGCGCCTGGGTCGGGAGGTCTTCGTAGCGAAACGCGTCTTGGGAGACCACGCGCCCATAACGATAGGGAAGGAGCGCCTCGAAGTTCGGCGGCTCGGCTTCGTCGCCGACCTGGTCCTGCTGCTGGGCGCGGACTCGGAAGCCACGGGTCGAGCAAACGTACCCACCCTGTTCGAGTTCGAACCAGTGGCCATCGCACCCGGGCCCCTGAGAGCGCAGGCGAGCCCGGAGGGTCGAACCGCGACGTACGATCCCGAGCCCCCAAGCCTCGGGCCCCATGGCAACGAAGACCGGCGTATTGTGATAGCGCGCGAGGGCCCACTGTTCGAAGGCACCGTCGTGAGAAGAAGGCGCGGCCTCATAGAGGGGGGCGGTGACCCACATGGGCGGATCCTCGTCGTCGGCCGGGGGACTCTCGGGGGCGCCGTCGGATGCATCGGGAGCCGCCTGGGCGGGGGCCTCGACGGGCGCCTGGGCGACCGCCAGGGCGGTGCCGAAGAGCGCGAAGAGCACGCCGCTGCCGAGCAGGCGTGGCCAGGAGGCTGTCGACGGGGAACGAGTCACGGCAGGTCAAAGGTACGAGAAGAACGGCGAGGATCAACTTCGTGAGCATTGGACCCCACTCTGCTGGGGTAATTGGGCTATGCCTCGGCTGATGGAAACGAAGCTCACGCAGCAATTGGGCATCGAGGTGCCTCTCATCTGTGGGCCGATGTATCCGTGCTCGAACCCCGAACTGGTCGCTGCAGCGTCCGAGGCCGGGGGCATCGGCATCGTCCAGCCCATCTCCCTGAGCTACGTGCACGGCCATGATTTCCGCGAAGGGCTGCGCTACATCCGGCGCCTCACGGACAAGCCGATAGGCTTCAACGCCATCGTCGAGCAGTCCTCGAAGATCTACCTGGACCGCATGCGTCGCTGGATGGACATCGCCCTAGAAGAAGGGGTGCGCTTCTTCGTGACGGCCCTCGGGAACCCCCGGTGGGTAGTCGACAAAGTGCACGCGGTCGGGGGGGTGGTCTACCACGACGTCACCGAACTCAAGTGGGCAGACCGGGCACTGCGAGAGGACGTCGACGGGCTCATCTGCGTGAACCGCGCAGCCGGGGGCCACGCCGGGAGCCGCACGGCCGCGGCGCTCTACGAGGAGCTCGAGGGCCTCGGCGTGCCTCTCGTCTGCGCCGGCGGCATCGGCGACGAGCATGCCTTCGCCGAGACTCTCGGCCTCGGGTACGCGGGCGTGCAGATGGGCACGCGCTTCATCGCCACCCGCGAATGCCGCGCCCACGCCGACTACAAAGAAGCCATCTTGAAGGCCCGGGCCAAAGACATCGTCTTGACTGATCGCATCAGCGGCGTGCCCGTCGCCGTCATTCGCACGCCCTACATCGACGCCATCGGCACCAAGG
>JAFDCW010000358.1 GCA_019312705.1 Deltaproteobacteria bacterium | reverse complement strand
GGCGAGAATCCGCCGCCGGGAGCTATCGATTCGGCGCTTGGCGGGATCGCTGTGCGGATCATGGATGACTTGGCCGTTCCGGAGGGCATGTGAGCGGCGGGCCGAGCGACGCTTTGCATGAGCGGTAGGGATTTGTTCTGGGATGACGGCGTGCTTGGGGGTGCCTCCAGCTCCAGGGGCTTTGTTACGCAGTGAGCGGAGTTGGCGCTGTGAGGGGCGGGGCAGATGTCGCGGGTGCCAGAGGGGGCCCCGGGGCCGGACGCTTTTACTTCCGCTGGAGGCACCCCCAAGCACGCCTGATATTCCTGAGTAGAGCCAACTGTTCTTGAGATGGTGGTCTCGGGGGACCTTGTTGGTGGTGGTGTGAGATGTGGATGGCCGGTCCCGGCGGCGGGTCGTCTGCTCCGCTCCTAACTGTCGCAGTTGCCGGAGGATGGTCGCGGAGACGGTTGCGAGCTCGGTGCGGCATGGCGGACGTGATCACGATCGGGCCTCCGCAGCCGCCCCGCCACCGGGACCTCTGTAGATAGCCGAGGGTGATGCCTTTGATCTCGCGATGCGGGCTCGGTGGGGAGCGCGCTTCGCTCAGGTGCGCCCGGCCCCCTGGACCAGCTCTCTTTCAAATCGGCGATGAGAGTCCTTTGCTCCCTGCCAACGGCGGGAACGTCGTGCTCATCCTCAACTCAATGGCAGGGAGCACTGTGCCAAATGAGGGCTCGCCGGTGGGGTGGCTGCGTAGGCCCG
This sequence comes from Deltaproteobacteria bacterium, assembly GCA_019312705.1. Next base: position 4,827 of record JAFDCW010000358.1, on the reverse strand, counting down.
ATCGTGGTCACGCACGCCATGCGGTACGGAATGATCCTCCGTCGTCGCTGCATCCCGCCGGTGTCTGCGTAAGTTAGGAGCGGAGCAGACGACCCGGCGGCGAGGCCGATGATCCCCGGCTAGTACCCCCACCAACAAGGTCCCCCGAGACCACCATCTCAGCCGAAGTTCGCCCGTAATGGGTCCATTGGGCGTGGGTGGGGGTGCCTCCAGCGGAAGTAAAAGCGTCCGGCCCCCGAGCGAGACCCGGTACCCGCGACACCATCCCCGCCACGCACAGCGCCAACTCCGCTTACTGCGTAACAAAGCCCCTGGAGCTGGAGGCACCCCCGCCCGCGCCGTCTTCGCGCTTAACCGTGTTCAATCACGCTGTCATCGCGCTCAAACGCGTCGGCGTGCTCAAACGCGTTCAGTCACGCCGCCGCTCAGCGCCGCGCTCGCGCGTCTTCATCGCCCTGTATGTCCGGCCGGCCAGCCGGGCTCAAGAGCTCGGTGATGCGGCAGGTCCCGGCGGCCGTCACTTCGACATCCGCGACGCGCCAGAAGTCGTTCGGCCGCGGCCCCCCGCTGCCGCGCAGTAACGTCGGGCCAAAGGACTGGCGCGGCATCGTCGTCGAGCCGCCGCAGTAGATGCGGACCGTGACGCGACCATTGCCCCTGAACGCGTGCACCCCGACCCGGTAGATTCCCGGCTGGGGTTCGTCGACGTTGATGTTCTCGGGACCGAAGCCTCCGGTATCGTCGAGATCGAGACGCGGGTTGTCTTCGAGGCCGGGATTGCCCCACTCGAGGACGGCCCCCGACTCATCGTTGCAGTTCGCGTAGTAGCAATCGTTGTCATTAAACCAGCTCGTGCCCTCGGGGAGCGGACGGAGCAGGTGCGTATCCATGTCGGTGCCGTTCGTATCCCAGTTGATCTCGATGCGCAGGCCCTCGGTCGCGACCGCCCGGACGGTGTACTGGCAGGTCGCCGTCTCCCGGTCGTCATCCACGATCTGAAGCCCGAGCAAATACTCGCCGACGATGTCGGGGGTGAAGAAGGTGGTCATCTCGTTCGCGGGCCGCGGCGCCCGCGCCGCGGAGCCCTCCTGAAGACGGGTGAGGGTCCAGCGCCATCCGAGGATCGTCCCGTCGTCGACTCCGTTGGCGGTGATGGTCGTCTCCGTCAGCGGGGTGGTGTCGACGATCGTATCCATGCACTCGGGCGGCGTCGGGGTGCCGATGACTTCGACCTCGCAGCTGGCCGTCAGCCCGTCGGAATCGGTGGCGGTGAAACGCACGCGGTATCGGCCCTGCCGGTCCGGGGTCATGCGCGTGGTCATGGCGTCAGTCGGGTCCAGGGTCGTCGCGCTCATGTCCGGGCGATTGACGAGCTCCCAGGCGACGGTGAGCCTGCGGGTGTCGTCCTCGGCCCTGGCGGTGATGTCGAGGGGCTGGCGAGTCGGAGTCATGATCGGCGACATCGGGCAGAAGACCCGCGGCGGCGCCGTGACGCGGATGGGCACCGTGCAGGTGTCGGTCGCCATCTCGGTATCGATGACAGTGAGGCTCACGACGTAGTCGCCTGGCTCCCGGGCGAAGAATGTCGTCACCAGGGTGTCGACCGGATCCAGAACGGCCCTTCCCGGGCCGGATTCGAGGCGCCACTCCTGGCTGACAACGCCCACATCATCGAACGCATCACCAACGACCTCGAGGGGTTCGTTGATCATGGTCGTCAGGGGTTCTTCGGGGCAGATGGCGACCGGCGGTCCGACGATCGAATGCACGACGACCTCACAGCTTCCGCCCAGGCCTTCTGCGTTTTCGACCCGGAGCGTCAGGAGGTAATCGCCGACCGCGTCCGGTGTGATGGCCGTGCTCAGCCCGGATTCGGGCATGTTCGTGCTGGTGGAGCCCGCGGGGGCCGAGGTGAGCGTCCAGCCGGAGCGAGTGATGGGGCTGGTCGAGTCGACCGTCGCCGAAAACGCGATGGGCAAGAGCACGGTCGTATATTGGTCGCGACGCGGACAATCGACGGTGAGATCCATGCGCGGGGGGACGTCGGGCTCGGCGTCCCTGGCGTCGGGCTCGGAATCCCGGGGGGGCACGCCGCTGTCCCGGGGGGGGTTGACCGAAAGCGTGGTCTTGCTCCCGCAACCGAGAGACGAGAGCGCTATCAAGAGGGTGGTACCGATCGCGTAGATCGAAAATCGCATTGCCAGGCTCCTGACGGAGGTGCCATCCCCAACACCGCCGTACGGTGACATTTTGCCCCGCGCGGGGCCGGAAGGCAAAGTCTCGGACCCTCGGGCCGCCTGGGGGTCGCCGCGGCGACTCGAATCAGTCGCTGAGGGGCGTCATCCAGCCGAAACCGTGGGCGCGAACCTGATTGATGTGCAGGCCATCGCAGGCGTCCTCAAACCGACATTGCCTACACCGGAGGGACTGTACGTAGTAGCCGTCCCGAATGAACCGCTTCGCGTAGCGAAAAACTTCGAGCTGTCCATCAGGGCGCAACATTGCGGTGTCGAGGGTGCGCGGGCGCGGCCGCGGCGACCGTCCGGCAATGCAGGGCGGCACGTCTTCGACGGGCACGCGACGGTCGAGGGCGTCGAAGAACGCCGGCAGGTCCGCGTCCCGTTCCCCGGCCGTACTGAGGCGGTCATAGGTCGGCTGTCGCACGACCAAGCGCTCGGGGACGGTTGGCAAAGAAAGAACCCAAGCCGCCGTTTCCTTCGTCAGCAGGACGACGACCTCGAACGAGGTCTCTTCAGCGAGCAGCGCCTCGGCCTGGGCGACATCCCGGGCGACCGCACGGACCACGTCGAAAGAACCGAGACGGTCCGCCACGCCGGTGTAGTCATCGAGCTCGAGCTCGATGCTCATGGCGGCGGCGAAGGGGCCCGCGGCCTCGAGGGCGCGGGGCACGGTCTCTGCGACGACGATCACCAATTCGGCGCCGCCACGGCGGGCGCGCTCGGCGGGGGGAACGATCGGCAGGGGCGTCGACCCCTTCGCCAGGGGAAGGCGGACCTTACGCGCGCTCGCCGGGTCTCCGCCGAAGACGGGGCCGAGGGTCGCCTCCCAGCCCACGTCGACGCGCACCGCGTCGAAGCGCTCGTCATGCACGGTCTCGCGAACCTCGTCGAGGGTGTCGCAGAGCCGGCGCAGGTAGCAGTAGCCGCACCGGGTAGGCTCGCGGCAGTCGAGGGGCGCGCCAAGAGTCAGGAGGCCTTCGTACTCGTCGCGCCGGCCGCGGACCTCGTCGTTCAGCTTGTAGGGGTCCTGGATGAGGTCCTCGAAGCCCTCGCAGTGCTCCGGCGGGAAGCGGTTGAGCCAGATGTGCATGCCGGGCTCGCGGGAGTGGGCGAACGCCTTCTGCAGCGACGGCGCAGCCTCGGCGAGGTCGTAGAAGAGCGTATTTTGGCCCTCCCTCCAGGCCCGGCCGAAGGGGATGACGTGCAAGAGGTCGTACTCGCGCACTCCCATGGCGACGAAGGTCTCGATGATTTCGGGCAGCACCAACACGTTGCCGCGGTTTACGCAGACGTCGATGTTGACGATGACCCGGCCGTCCGCGAGGGCGTGGCGCAGCCCTTCGACCTCTTCGTCGAAGGCCCCCTTCACGCCGACCAAGGCGTCGTGAATGCGAGCGTTGGGGCCGTGGATCGAAAAGGTGATCTCACCGAGGCCAGCGTCGATTGCGCGGGTGATGAACTCCCGATACCGGAACATCCGGCCGTTGGTCACCGTCTGCACCTTCGCGTAACCGGCGAGGCGGCCGAGCTTCACGAAGTCTACGAAGCGAGGGTGGATCGTCGGCTCCCCCCCGGAGAGGATGAGGCGCGTCGCGCCTTTGCGCCGTCCGTCGAGGATCTGCGCCTTGACCTCCTCGGGGTCGCGCATCTCCCCGTCGTGGGTGTCGGAGTCGAGACAAAAGATGCAGCGGTCGTTGCACTCGTAGGTCAGCCGAACCCAGTTGCGCTTATCGTGGGCCGCCTCCTCGTGCTCCGTCAGGCGGTCGGCGTCGACGCCGTCTTGGCGGGCTTCTTCAGTGAGCATCGGGGGTCGAATCAGCCAGTGAACCCGGCGGCTTTATGGGAGCCGTCGCAGTATGGCTTGTTCTTCGACTGCCCGCAGCGGCACAAGAAGTTTTTCGAGGCGCGCTGGGCCTCTCGACCGCTCCCGGCGAAGAGCGTGTGGGGCCCGCGGAGAAGCAGAGGGCCGTTGGACGCCGGGTCGACCACGAGGACTCCAGCCTCGGGCACATCGCCCTCGGGGTCCTTGTTCACGGGCCCCGCGTCCCGAAACTTCGCCCTGTCGTGGCTGCCGTCGCAGTACGGCTTGATGGCGGACTCACCGCAGCGGCAGAGAGCCACCCGGGTCATCTTGACGGGGCCGTCCTTCGTCTCGAGGGCGATGTCGCCGAGCAAGTAGAGGGGACCATGGGGGTTGACTGAGACGCGGTTCGTCGTCGGCACGGCCTCGGCCTCGGCATCCCCTTTTGCTTCGTAGGAGAGGGCCCCGCTCGGGCATCGTTCGACGATGTGGCGAGCCTCGTCGGCGCTCACCAGGTCGGGGTCACACCACGGGTCCTTCGACACATCGAAGAGGACCTTCGAGCCCCGGCCACACTCGGCAGCGTGGATGCAGCGGGCCCGATCGTAGGTGATCGTCAGGTGCTTGCCCTCGTACGTGCTGATTCGTTCCCGGGCCATCGACGGCACCTCCTGGGCAGAGCCTGCAGCCGAGGGAGGGCAGTGACAAGACCTGTCCGACGCGAAGCTGAGAACCCGCTATGATGGGCGAGCCATGGCGCGCGTGCTCGTCGTCCATCCGCCGGTC
>JAFDCW010000357.1 GCA_019312705.1 Deltaproteobacteria bacterium | reverse complement strand
ATGCAGGGGACGGTCCGTAGTTTTCGTAGTTTTCGTCCTCGAAACTACGAAAACTACGGACCGTCCCCTCAGTGCTAGGATCCGTCCGGATGCAGGAAGATGTTCAGCGGGCGCTCTTGGCCCTGCTCGAGAGCTCGTCTCCCGGGGCCCTCGCGACCGTGATCCGCGTATCGGGCTCGGCTCCCCAGCGCCCGGGAGCGCGGCTCTTGCTGCTCGGAGACGGCCGCCTCGTCGGGACCGTCGGCGGCGGGGCCATCGAGCAGGCGGTCATCGAGGCGCTGCGCGTCTGCCTCGAAGAAGGCAAACCCGACGTCCTGGTTCACGACCTCGCGCGGGACTTGGGGATGTGCTGTGGCGGGCGCATGGAGGTGTTCGTGGAGCGGGTCGAAGCAAAGCCGAGGCTCTTTCTCTTTGGGGCCGGCCATGTGGGCAAGGCGGCGGCGGCGATCGCTCAGACCGTCGGCTTCGACGTGACGGTGATCGACGACCGTGAAGAGTTGAACACCGAAGAGCGCTTCGGCGGCTGCGCCCGAGCCGTCGCCGAGCCCGCCGAGGCGGTCGCCGGCCTCGGCCTCACGGACGCCGACTACGTGCTCATCACGACCCACGACCACCGCGTCGACGAAGAAGCCCTCGACGTGTGTTCGAAGGAGCCGCACCGCTACATCGGCATGATCGGTAGCAAGCGCAAAGTCTTCCGAGTCATTCAGCGCATCCACCATCGCCGCGGCGCCGTCGCCCTCGGCAAGGTCTACGCCCCGGTGGGCTTGGCCATCGGCGCCGTGAGCCCCGAAGAGATCGCCGTCAGCATCGTCGCCGAGCTCGTCGCTCTCCGCCACGGCGCCCCGGCTCCGCATATGCGCGTCCTCGATCATCCCGGCCTCGCTCGGGTCCTCGCCGGCGAGTTGACCCCCGAGGCTGCCGAAAAGCTGCCCGGGTGAACGGGCTCAGTCCGGTCGGTCGCCGCCGAGGCGGCAGACGATCGGCTTGTGGTCGAAGTAGATCGCGTCGAGGATCGCAGGCACGCCTTCGGTCACCCCGGGTATCTCGCAGGAGCCGGTGAAGGCGTCGGAGACGACGTGGTCGATGTTGAAGATCGCGTAGGTCGGTGGCGCCAGACGCCCCGTCTCATTGATGAAGTCGAAGGCTTTTCCCTCGCCGACGAACTCCGAGAAACGGGCGGCGCTCGTATCGCCGTCGGCGAAGCGCACCGGGTCCGTATTGAGGTCCCCGAGGATGATGTTCACGGCGCCGTTGGCCGCGGGCTCTCCTGCGTCGTCGCCGAGGTCGACGAAGACCTGATCGAACTGCCGCACCCGGCAGCTCATGTCGTCGAGGCTGAGCCCGGATGAGCCGTGCACGCCCACTACGGTGATCTCGCCGCCGCCGACGAGGTCGACGATGCCCCGGCCGATGCGTGAACCGCCGCCGCAGGTGGGGACCCGAGCGCCTGCGAGGTGGTCGAGGCAGAGGTCACCGTCGCAGCCGCGGAAGGTGCCGAAGGAACGCCGCACGGCCAGGCACTTGTCGGGCCTCGCCTGGTTGCAGGCGACCTGATAGCCCATGCCCATGATCACGTGGGCGACCGTGGGGTCGCCGTCGGCCCAGGACTCACATACGAAGCCGGGGTGAGCCTCCGCGGGGATCGCGGCGCACTCGGCGGAGTAGAAGATCTCCTGGAAGGCCACGACGTCGGGCTGAAGCTCGGCGAAGAAGGCCGTCGCCGCCTCGACCGCCGGCACCCAGGCGAGGCCATTGCCGTAGTGCAGGTCCGAGGTGATGGCGTCGTCGGACGAGTATCCGTCGTCCGGCAGCGCGTCGTGGGCCAGGCTGTCGGTCGTGCCGGTATTGAAGGTCACGGCGACCAGCTCGAACTCCGGCGGCGGCGGGGCGTCGTCACCGCAGGCGGATATGAGAGAGATGAGAGCCAGAAGAGTCGAAGCGTCCCGAATCACGTTGGGCAGCATGGACTGCCGGAGGTCACGCGTCGAACCCGATCGGGATTCCGTCGAGAAGCACACTCCTGATAGTCTCCTCAAGTCCGATCTGAGGACGAGTCGGCTTTGGAGACAACCCGTGAGCGATAGTGAGATCCAAGTATCGGTCGTCGGCGCCGTCGACCTGAACATTCGCGTTTTCCTTGCGGCCCTCGAGGTCGAGGTTGCGGATCGGTACGAACTCGAGTGGCGACCTGGCTTGGCACACGCCCCCGCTGGCACCCCGGTCGCGACGCTGAAGTGGCTATCCTGGGAGAGTCAGGGGACCTGGCTCGTCGTCCCTTCGGGCCCTCCAGGGCTTGAACTGGCGGCCTCCCTGGCGCGCCGTCTGGACAGAGCCCTTTCCCTCCTGGACGCAGAGTGGTTCGAGGAGTCGGAATCTTCTCGCCTGACCACTCATGCAGTGTCGCCGACCGAGCCGAGCACCATCGAGTCGGTCGAGCACCACGACGGGGGCGCCCCCGAGCATCTGCTGCACGAAGCGATGGGCACGGTGAACTGTGCGCCGCTTCACGAGCACGAGTTTGCCGTCTTCGTCACGTCCGAGTCGGCCCCAAGCCAGTCGACCGAGGTCACACCTCGAGAGGCGTCGGTGCATCAAGGCAGGCTTCAGGATGTGCTCTCCTTGGTCGGCAAAGGCGCGTCTTGCGAGCTCACTCGGGAGGACCCCGAGGGGTACCTTTTCAGGTGTAGGGCGTCCGGGGCGGTCTATTCGAATCTCGCTTGCACGAGCGGCATCCAGTACGAACCCGACGAAGTCTCCCAGATGAGCATCTACCTGAACGGGCCCACGGGAGCCGCCCTCGAGGCGGCGCTGAAGACGAGGGAGCGCCCGCGCGCAGACCTCGAGCCGTCCGTGTGGGGCTTCCTGTCGAGGTGAACCGTCTCAACGACGAGTTCGACACGAAAAACGCCCGCCGGCATGGGGCCGACGGGCGTCGTTCTGCGCGAAGCGGTTCGCTTCAGTTGCCTCAGTCGAGGTCGCCCTCGAGGCCCGACAGATCCGGAAGCTCGTCGAGGTTCGGCATGATGACGATCTCGATGCGGCGGTTCATGGCGCGGTTCTCGGGGGTGTCGTTTTCGACGCTCGGCTGCGTCGCGGCGTAGCCGGCGGCGGCGATGCGGACATCGGGTACGCCGGACTCGATGAGGAACCGGGCGACGGTCACGCCGCGGGCTGCCGAGAGGTCCCAGTTGGAGTTGAAGCGGCGGCTTCGGATGGGGATGTTGTCCGTGTGTCCGCCGATGAGGAAGGTGCGGTTCTCGATGCTCGCGAGGACCGTGGCGACCTGGCGCAGGGTTTCTTTGCCGGCGTCCTTGAGGTCGGCCCGGGCCGAGTCGAAGAGGATGCCCTCGGGGAGCTCGACGACCATCTGGCCGCGAACGATGCGGACCCGGAGCTGGCCCGACTCCATCAGCGCGCGGAACTGCTGAATCACCGCACGGAAGCTGGCGAGGCGGGCTTCGTCCGCCGCCTGACGGGCTTGGGCCTCCTCGAGCTGCGCTCGGAGCGCGTTGCGCGCCCCTTCGAGGTTGTCGAAGCTCACGCCCGCTTCGTTGAGGCGCTCAATCATCTGCTCGTTTTGCGCCTCCAGCTCCTGAAGGCGCGCCAGCGAGGCGTCGTGCTCCGACTGGAGCGCTTCGAGCTGCCGTCGAAGGTCTGCGTTCTGCTCTTCGAGCTCGTTGCCACAGCCCGTAGCGAGCAAGCTGGCAAAGATGATCCCGAGAGCCCCAATCAGAGTCGTTTTTCGCATGGCGCCGACTCTACTCGCCTCTTGGGCTCGGGAAAACCCCGAACGTGGCCACGGACGCCGGGATTCGTTAGGATTTTCCGCCATGACGGAAGTCGTCACTGTGAATGGAGAGCCCCTGTCCCTCGATGGGGTCGATCCGAACGAAACTCTGCTCTGGTTCCTCAGGCGCCACGGGCTCACAGGAGCCAAGGAGGGGTGCGCCGAGGGGGAGTGCGGTGCGTGCGCCGTGGCCCTCCTTCGTATGCACGACGGGGGCGCCCGCTACGAGGCGGTGAACAGCTGTCTGGTCCTCGCTGCGGCGATGGCCGGTCAAGAGTTGGTGACCGTCGAGGGCATCGCAACCGGCGAGACCTTGCACCCGGTCCAGGACGCCATGGTCCAGGAGGGCGGCAGCCAGTGCGGCTACTGCACTCCCGGCTTCATCGTGAGCCTCTTCGCCGAGTACTACCGCCCCGGCCGCGAGGGCTACGACCCCGAGGCCATCGGCGGCAACCTGTGTCGGTGCACCGGCTACCGTCCCATCCGCGACGTGGCCCGAGCGATGGAATCGGTCGGCGACGGTGATCGCTTCCGAGCCCGCCTCGTGAAGGGCGCGGCGCCGCTCGAGTCCGTATCCCGAGGTCCGGTGGGCGACGAAGACCGGCGCTTCTATCGGCCGGCGACCTTGACCGAGCTCTACGACGTCCTGGGCCGGGAGCCCCAAGCCAAGGTCATCAATGGCGGCACCGACGTCGTCGTCGAGGTCAACCAGCGCGACGCCCGCTTCGACGTGCTCGTGTCCCTCGAAGGCGTGGCCGAGCTCTTCCGTTGGGACGATGCCGACGACGCGTTGACCATCGGGGCCGGCGTGCCCCTCAGCCGGGTCGAAGAACGCGTGCATGGCATGTTGCCGCTCCTGGAAGAGCTCTTGCCGCTCTTCTCGTCGCGGTTGATCCGCAACCGCGCGACCTTCGGTGGCAACCTCGCCAACGCTTCTCCCATCGGGGACGGCGCTCCGGCGCTGCTCGCCCTCGGCGCGCAGGTCGTGCTCGGCTCCGCGAAGGGGCAGCGCACCGAGGCCCTCGATGGCTTCTTCACCGGTTATCGCCAGACCGTCCTCGCCCCCGGCGAAGTGATCGTCGCGGTTCGTATCCCGAAACCCTTTCCTCATCTGGGCCGGTTCTACAAGGTCGCCAAACGCGAAATGGACGACATCAGCACCGTCGCTGCAGCCTTCGCCGTCGACGTCGACGATGACGGCCGGGTCACCTCGGCGCGCCTCGCTTATGGCGGTGTGGCCGCGACGCCGATCCGCGCCCACGACGCCGAGCGATCCCTCGTGGGCGAGCGCTTCACGGCGAGCGCGGTCGCGGACGCCTGCGCCGTTCTGAAGAAGACGATCAACCCGATCAGCGACCACCGCGGCTCCGAGAAGTACCGGAGGGCCATGGTCGAGCAGTTGCTCCGGAAGTTCCACGCCGAGACCCAGATGGGAGGCGTGCTTCCGTGACCCTGCACAAACTTGTCGGCAAAGCCATCCCCCACGAGGCGGCCGAGGCTCACGTGACCGGCGCCGCGATGTATACCGACGACCTCGTCGGGCGCTACGCGGGGGCCCTTCATGCCTGGCCGGTGATGGCGCCCCACGCCCACGCGAAGGTCGACGGGGTCGACTCGCACACCGGCGCTGCCCGCCGTGACGAGCCGCTCTTTCCGAAGGTCGTCGTCTACCACGGCCAGGCCGTGTGCTGGGTCCTCGCCGAGAACGAGGAGCAGGCCAAGGTCGGCGCCGCAGCTGTCTCCGTGAGCTACACGAAACTCGATCCCATCGTCGGCATCGAAGCGGCCATTGCCGCCGGGAGCTTTCATACCGATCCCTTGGTCATCCAGCGCGGGGCTCCGGCTGACGCCATTGCCAAAGCCCCCCACTCCCTCGAAGGCGAGCTCGCCGTCGGCGGCCAAGAGCACTTCTACCTCGAGACCCAGGCGGCCCTCGCCTACATCGACGAAGACGGCGCGACCTTCGTGCATTCGTCGACCCAGCACCCGAGCGAGACCCAGGAGATCTGCGCCCGGGTCCTCGGCATCGAAAAGAACGCTGTGACCTGCCAGTCCCTGCGCATGGGCGGGGCCTTCGGCGGCAAAGAGGTGCAAGCGAACCCCTGGGCCGCGGTGGCGGTCCTCGGCGCTCACGCGACGGGTCGCCCGGTGCGGGTGCGCCTCGACCGCCAGCGCGACTTTCAGCTCACCGGCAAGCGTCACCCCTTCCTCGGCCGATACCGCGTCGGCTTCGACGACGACGGCTCCATCGTGGGCATCGACGTCGA
>JAFDCW010000356.1 GCA_019312705.1 Deltaproteobacteria bacterium | reverse complement strand
GCTGTGAGCTCCCGAATCGAGAAGTCCTGCCGTTGAAAGTCGAGGAAGTTCTCGATGCCCATCTGCGGGTCGATCTTGATGTCCTTGAGGTTGAGACTTTCGAGCTGCACCTGGTCCTGGAAGCGGCGGTGCACGTACTCGATGATGCGCTCCGACGCCGCCTCGGCTTCGCTCCCCCGGGCGATGAAACCCATCGTCCTAAATGCCCGATAAATGGCGCCCGAGTCTCGCTTGAGCACCGCCTCGAGGAGGTCCGGGATGCCCTGCATCATCGACGGCGAGAGCTCGGCGACGGCACCGAAGTCGAGGAGGACGATGGTCCCGTCGCGGGTCACGAGCACGTTTCCGGGATGCGGATCCGCGTGATAGAGCCCGTCTTCGAAGACCATTTTGCAGTAGGTGCGTATGAGGCGGTTGGCGAGATCGACCCGGTCGATGCCCCACGCGTCGAGGGACTCGAGGTCGCTGACCTTCGTCCCGTCCCAATAGGCGCTCGTCAGCACCCGGCCCGTGCAGTAGTCCGAATAGAGGCGGGGCACGGCGACGTCTTCGAAGCTCTCGAGGTTCTTCCCGATGCGCTCCATGAACGCCGCCTCGCGGACGAAATCCAGCTCGGCTTCGATCATCTCGCGGATCTGGCGGTAGATGACGTCGAGGCCCTGGAGGGGCACGAACCAGCCGACGATGACCATGATGCGCCAGATGGTCTTGAGGTCGATCTGCACGATGGCGTCAATGTCGGCGTGCTGAACTTTGATGACCACCTCGGTGCCGTCTTCGAGGGTGGCCCGGTGGACCTGGCCGAGGGATGCGCTCGCGAGGGGCGTCTCGTCGAACGTGCAAAAGACCTCTCCGGGGGGGGCGCCGAGCTCGTGTTCGATACGCCGGGTGATTTCGTCGATGGGCCTTGGAGGGACCTGATCCTGGAGCGACTCGAGGGGCTTCCTGAACTCCTCCGGGAGGAAGTTCGTCATGATCGAGATGAGCTGGCCGACCTTGATGAAGAGCCCCTGGAGCTCGACGATGGTGGCCTCGATGCGCTTGGCGTTCACCGCGTGCACCCGGGGCAGCCGGGCGTCGTACCAGCCGCGACCGAGCAGCCTGCCGAAGAAGCCGAGGGTCAGGTAGCTGTTGATGACGACGAAGGTCGTCCAGTACGCCTTGACGAAGCGTAGCCGTCGAGCCGCCGGGTTGCGGAAAGCCAGCGTTGTCAGCTTTTCCGACGGCTCTCTGCCGACGGCGACCGGATCGTGCACGGCTTCGGACATATACCCCCAGGTCGAGGGTAACAGGCCCTACTGCTGAGATTGCAGTGTCGTTCGGACCGCGCTGGTGGCCTTATCCACGAGTTTCGAGGCGATTTCGAGCTCTTGGGTGTAGCGATAGACGCTCGCCTGTAGCGAAAGAATGTCCTCGTTGCTGAGAACGCGGCCCCCACGGCCCCCTCGCACCGCCGCGTCGAGGCGGCGCTGGCCGTGCATGATGCTCCGGGCGGCCTCGGCGAGGGCTTCGCCAAAGGCGCCGCGGCCCTCCCGCGCGCCCGGGGTGCCTTCCGGGGCCGCCACGGCGGCGCCCGGTCCTATCTGGCCGGTCTGGCCAATGCTGAGGTGCGACATCTCTCGGGCTCCTTGGGCTCTTGGGGCTCTTGGGGGGCTCTTGGTGAGCCGGACCCTTATCGGCCGAGAGCTGCCTCAGTTGCGTGTCGTCTTCTGTCATCTTGTGCGCACAGGCGCAGTCACGGCTCTTGGAGAGCCCGGCGCAGGAGATCGAGGGCCTTGCCGTGGATGCGGCTGGCCCAGGATTTCGAGATTCCGAGCTCAGCTGCGACCTCGTCGAAGCGGCGCCCTTCGAAGTAGAACCCCTTGACCAAGGCTCTCTCGCGGTCCGGCAGCTCATCGAGGGCCTGCCGAACTCGGGTCGCCTCGGTCCGAGCGATGACGAAGGCCTCTGGCGTCTCGACGGCCTCGGCCTCGTCCTGGCCGAGGGAGGCGATGACGAAGGAAGCGGTCAGCTTGCCGAGCACGTCGTCGGCGCGCCGAAGGTTCGCTGCGGCGTCGCCCTTAGCCGGGCTCGCTCCCTGAATCTGAGCCTCCGCTTCGAGCACGTCATCGGCTGCGGCCGCTCGGACCAGGCGATGGCTCCCGGAGGGCAGGTAGGCCTGGCGCCGAACGTGATCGATAATCGCCCCGCGCACGCGGTAGTAGGCGAAGGTATTGAATTTCACCCCGCGCGACGCGTCGAAGCGATTTCGCGCGCCGACCAGGCCTTCCATGCCCGCCGCGAGCAGATCGTCCAGCTCGCCCTGAATGCCGAACTGAGCGCACACCTTGTGCGCGATGCTCGCCACGAAGGGCCGCCACTCATCGACGAAGTCTCGGTCGTCTCCCACCTTAGAATTGCTCGCTTTGCGGCTCTGCGCCGGGGTCCCCGCTCCGATTACACACGAGCCCCGGGGACCGTCAAGATCCACGAAGCGGTGGTGAGGACGGGGATCCCGGGCTAGAAGGGGCCCGTGGACGGGAAGGGTCATCTCAGGTGCGTGCCCGACGGGGCCCCCTTCGGCGCTCTAGTGGCCGCCGCCGGGGACGATCCGGAGGCCGCCCTGGCCCTCGCCGGCGCCTACGCCCGGGTCCCCCGGGAGGCCCGGGAGGCGTTGCTGGCGGCGGTGATCGGCGACGCCGCGGAGGAGGGCGTCTCGGCCCTCGGAGCCCTCGCGGCCCTGCTTTCGGTCGAGGATGACGCGGCGATGGCGGGGCGCATTCGGGACGCCATGCTCGAAGGGCACCGGCCGGCGGAGAGCACGAACCCGAGCACGGCGTGGCTCGCCCAAGAAGGGCAAGGCGGCGCCGTCGTCCTGGTCCGGCCGCTCTATGGCCCCTTTGTCGACGTGGTGGCGATTGCTTTTTCGGATGACCAGGTGACCCAGACCATCATCGAACCCCTCGTCCGGGCGGATGCCCTCGACCGAGTGCTGGCGGCATTGCCTGACGGCCTGACCCTCGAGCCTGCGCGCTTCGAAGATGCCCGGGACCTTCTGGTCGACACCGTGTGGGCGCATCTGCGTCGCGGCGGCGATGCGCTGCCAGTGGGCCTCGCCGCGCACGTTTGAACGCGCCATGGTGCAGGATGGTATCCTCGCGCCCATGCGAACTCTCGCAGCCTCGTTCCTCGCGTTGCTCGCGGTCGGCTGTACGTCGATCCTCCCCCCGGTCGCCACACCCGAGCCGCTGGCGCCGACGGTCGTAGACGCGCCCCCGATCCAGCCCGGCACGCAGCGATTGGTGCTCAACGTGGTCGACGGCCCGAGCGACGTTTTCATGCTGAGCGCGTACCAGGCCACCGTGTTCACCCTCGAAGGCTTTCGTGTTCGCACACGCACGCAGCGCAATCTCCTCTGCCGCACGCCCTGTGCGGCGGACCTGCCCCCGGGGCGCTACGTGCTTGGTTTCCCGATGAGAGGCGGCGGACGTCGACTCGAGCGCGAGGAGATCTTCCTGGGGCCGCAGCAGCTGGCTCACGTCCGCGCCCTCGGGAGCTACGAGGGCTCCGGGGCGGGCGTGCCGCTCGGAATCCTGGGCGTCACCTTCGGCAGCATCGCGATGGTGCTCGCCGCCGTGTTCATTCCGGTTGGCCTCGCGGGGGACGACGAGGGTGTCGCGATTGCGGGGTTCGTGAACCTGACAGCGGGCCTCACCCTTTTGATCGCAGGGATCCTCGCCTTGGCCTACGACACCAACGTGGAGCAGCCGGGGTCGGGGATCACGTTCACGATGTGAGTCGGACGCGGCAAGCGCTCAGTACAGCACGGCGCTCTAGGCCCAGATGTCGACCGCCAATCGCTGCACCATCTGAACCGCGGTCTCGGCGTCGGGCACGCCGGCGAGGGCGACGATCTCAGGGTCGACGGGCTCGCTCGCCTGGTGGCGGAGCGCCACGACGGCATCGCGCTTGGCTTCCGCGATGCGGGCTCGCTCATCGTCGGTCAGCTGGGGCTCGAGCCAACCTGCGACGGCCCACGAGAGCTCGGCGTGGCGGATCTCGTCGTCGGCGACCTCGCGCATCGCCGCGGCGACCGCTTCGTCACCGGCTCGAAGCGCCTGGTGGGCGCCGACGAGGGCTCCGAAGGTCTCCCGGACGCAGCCTTCGACGGCGTTCTCGAGGGCTATTTCGAAGGGTGTACGCGGCGCGACCGCCTCGAGCTGCGGTGAGAGCGGGGCGGCGCCGAAGCGCCGGGCGAGGGCTCCCATCGCTTCGGTGTGGCGCACCTCGTCTTCGCGGGCTTCTCGCGCGCCTTCGAGCAATTCGGCGGGGGCGCCGAGGGCAGCGAGTTCGTCGACCATGATGTCGAACGCCGCCACGGCGCTCTCTTCGAGGCGGGCGATGTTCGCGAAGTAGTCGCCGGCGACGGCGCCGGTGCAGACCCCCGACATGTCGCCGGTGAGTCCAGCCGGTCGGCGGCCGACGCAGCCGAACCCGTCGTCTTCGGCGACCACCACCTCGTCCTCGACGACGATGGTCGCGTCGTAGACGCCGAGGGTATAGCGGGTGGTGACCCAGGGTTCGCCGCAACCGCCAAACGACCGATACGCCGTGACGCGATAACCGTCCTCGACCCGGGTCACCGACGAGGTGAAGTCGCCGCTGCACAGGATTTCGTACCCGGCGTGCCACACCAGCAGCGCGGCTTCCTTGGCGGTATTGATGTCGCCGAGGAAGGCGCTTACCTCCTCGGAGCTGAGCTTGGTCTCGACCAGGTCACCGCGGGTCGTGATGAGGCCTCGTTGCCACGTCTCCGCCACCGTGACGTCGACCTCGGCGTTGCATGCGTCAGGGGCCGCCGCATCGCCGCAGCGTTCCCCGATCTCGTCGGAGATGAAGGGCCCCCCGCCGAATTCCCCAGCCCCGAGGGCGCCGAGCCAGGTCGGCTCCGACACGGGGTCGAGGCCCTGGACGACGTGGTACACCCCGTCTGTCCCGCAGAGTTCGAGGGAGGGCGGGGGCACCGTCGTGTCTGGCACGTCACCGTCTACGACGGCGGAATCCGGAGGCGTGCCTGTGTCGACCCCAGCGTCCGAGCCGCTGTCCGAGCCGCTGTCCGGCGCGACGCCATGGGACGCGCTGCATGCTCCCAGCATGGCCGCGGCGACTGAGGCCTGGGCAACCCGCCGGAGGTAGGTGCCGAGGGCGAAGGAGCCCCCGGTGTTCCGGCGGATACGCAGCTGCAGCTCGCGGCGGGCGGGGCTCGGGCGGTCGAAGGGGAGGCGCTGATTTTGCATGACGTTCGCTTTTTGCAACGGGCGTGCCACCCGCTTTACGTTGGATCTTCGCCTCCGACGGCACAGGCCGGCACGGGCCGAGCGTCGACCCGTGCGCTTGGGCCCCGATGACCCCGGGGGCGCAACCCGAGGCCCGAGCGCTGCGACCCGTCAGCCGCCGCTTGCCACAAAGCTCACCAACGCGATGCCCCACCCGAACATCATTCCGGCTCCTCCGGGTGCACCGACTCCGGAGCTTCTCCACGACGTAGGCGCCCACCGTCTCGTCCTTCGAGTGGTTGTCGAGACCGAGGTCGTCGACGTCGATTTCGCCCATCACCACGCTGGCGTCGACGCTCACGCTGCCGTCCGGACGCCCGACGATGCGTAGGCGCTCGGCGTCGTGTTCGTCGTGGATCTCGCCGACCATCTCCTCGACCACGTCTTCGACGGTGACCAGGCCGTCGGTGCCGCCGTACTCGTCGACGACGACCGCGAAGGGCGTATTGGTTACCTGAAACTCACTGAGCAGGTCGCCGACCCGGGCGCTGTCCGGGACAAAGAGCACATCGCGCTTCTTGTCGAGCAGCACGACCTCGTCCTCGGAGGTGGCGGAGAGCAGGTCTTTGACGTGCAAGTAGCCGACGACTTGGTCCGGGTTGCCCCCCTCGCAGAGCGGGTAGCGGCTGAAGCCGTGCTCACGAACGAGAGCGATGCACTCGTCGGGGGACGCGTCGGTCGAGAGCACGACCATGTCGACGCGGGGGACCATCACCGCCCGGATGGGACGGTCGGTGCCGCGGAGGACGCGCTCGAGGAGGTCGCGCTTGCGGTCGGAATCGTCCTCGGAGAACGACGCCTGAATGATGACGCGGAACTCGTCGGCGCTGAGCTTGCCGTCCCCGTGGGTGGCCGGGGGCAGGCGCATGGCCTTGAGCACCGCGTTCGACAGGCCGTTCAGGATCCACATCGCGGGCCAGGTGAACTTGAAGAAGAGGTCGAGGGTGCGCCCGGTCCAACGCGCCACGACCTCGGGGTGTTGAATCGCGATGGACTTGGGCACCAGCTCGCCGAGCACGATGTGCAGGAGCGAGATGGTGGCGAAGGCGACGGTGTAGGCGATGCCGTGGATGGCCGTCACCGAGAGGCCTAGGTGGCTCAGGGGGATCTCGAGGAAGTCGGCGATCGCAGGCTCGCCGAGCCAGCCGAGGCCCAGGGACGCGAGGGTGATGCCGAGCTGGGTCGCCGAGAGGTAGGCGTCGAGGCGCCGCGTCATGTCGAGGGCCCGGACGGCCCGGAGGTCCCCAGCCCTCGCCAGGGCCTCGAGGCTCGACGGCCGCACCTTCGCGAAGGCGAACTCGGCCGCGACCATGAAGGCGTTGACTACGACACAGAGCGCCGAAAGGAGAAGCGGGACCAAACCCAGTCGGCCTCGCTCCGGCTACTGCTTGTGGAAGGGGATGGGGGACCGCGAGCCGCTGCTGGTTTGGCTCACCGGAGCCGCCGGCTCGGTTGTCGTGTCCCCCTCGAGCACGTCGAGGGCGGCGCTGAGGCGCTCGAGCCCGGCGCTGAGGGCGGCCTCCCGGATGAAGACCTGAACCACGCGGGCGATCTTCAGGCTGAGCTGCTTGCCAATATCGATTTCGCGGTCGACGAAGGCTTCGAAGGAGCCGTAGCCCTTGACCTCATAGAGGCGCCGAACTTCGATATCGCGGAGAATCTGGCCAACTTCGTAGAAGTTCTTGTTGAGCGAGCGCTTGAGGCCGCGAATCTGGCTGGTCGCCTGGGAAAGTGCGCCGAGCTTCTGCTTTAGCTCTTCGCTGTCCTGCGGCCGCCGAATCGTATCCTTGGGAGCGACTGGCTTGCGGAAACGCGGCTTGACCGACCCGACTCGCGGAACGACTTTGTTGGCCATTTTCGGGGCCTGAGCCCGCGCCGTCTTGGGAGCCGCCTTGGCCTTGGGCGCGCTCTTCTTGACTGCCTTTGCGGGGGCCTTCTTGGTCGCCTTCTTGGTCGCCTTTTTGGTGACCTTCTTGGCGGGCTTTTTAGCGGGCTTCTTGGCGGTCTTCTTCGCAGCCTTCTTGGCGGGCTTTTTGGCGGGCTTCTTGGCGGCCTTCTTGGCGGCCTTCTTCGCAGCCTTCTTGGCGGGCTTCTTGGTGGCCTTCTTCGCGGCCTTCTTGGCGGGCTTCTTCACAGCCTTTTTTGTCTTTTTAGCAGCCAAAATTCACCCCCGTTTCCGCAAGTTATGTCCAGCGCATACCACCGG
>JAFDCW010000355.1 GCA_019312705.1 Deltaproteobacteria bacterium | reverse complement strand
GGCGACGGGAACGGGAACGGGAGCGGGAGCGGGAGCGGGAACGGCCTCGGAAACAGCCTCGGCCCCGCCCTCCCCGACCGCCCGAGCCGCCCCCGGCGCCTGGCCCATGAGAAACACCCCCAGAACCACGCCGAGAGTCATGCCCCACTCAGGTCGAATTGCGCCTATCATCGCCGCCCATGGACGAAGCGACTCTGCACGCACTTCTCGGAAAGGGGCACCAACACGGGGCCAGCGATGTGCTCTTCAAGGTCGGTCAACCGCCTGCCTTCCGGGTCAATGGCGAGCTCCATTACCTACAAGCGGATAAGTTGATGCCGCCCATGACGCAAGCCCTCGCTGAGTTGGTTCTCTCACGGACCCGGTATGACGGCACCATAGAGGATCTTCTTCAACACGATACGTCCTACGGTGTACGAGGCCTCGGGCGTTACCGGGTAAACATCTACCGCCAGCGCGGAACCTTGGCCCTCGCGATGCGCGCGATCCCCCTCGAAATCCCCACCTTCGAGGACCTCGGCCTGCCGCCGGTCGCCCAGACCCTCGCCGAAATGGAGCGCGGGATGATCCTGGTCTGCGGCGCCGCCGGCAACGGCAAGAGCTCGACCCTCGCCGCCATGGTCGGACACCTGAACCGCACCCAACGGATCCACATCGTGACCATCGAGGACCCGATCGAGTTCATGCACTCGGACGACCTCGCATCGATATCTCAGCGCGAGATCGGCCTCGACTGTCCGGACTTCGCCGGCGCCCTCCGCGCCGCTCTGCGTCAGGACCCGGACGCGATCCTCGTCGGCGAGATTCGAGATGAAGAGACGATGGATATCGCCCTCAAGGCCGCCGAGACGGGCCACCTGGTGATGTCGACCCTGCACACACCGGACGTCGCCCGGACCGTCGGCCGCGTCGTCTCCCTCGCGGCCGGCCAGACCCGGGATACGCGGGAGACACGAGAGCGCTTCGCCGACAACATCCGGGCGATCATCGCCCAGCGCCTGTTGCCGCGGACCGACGGCCAGGGGCTCTGCCTCGCCGCGGAGATTCTGGTCGTTACGGGCACCGCTCGCGAGAGCATCCGGCGGCCCGAGAACAACCTGCCGCTCAAAGACGTCATGGAACGCGGCGTACACCCCTACGGCATGCAGACCTTCGAGATGGCGCTCCGAGAGCTCGTCAAAGACGGTCTCGTCGACGTCGAAACCGCCCGCGGCGCAATGTAGAGAGAGGCTCTCAGATGGCTCATCCCTGGCACGACCTACCCAACAATCCCGACACCGCCCACGAGTTCTTCAACGCGGTCATCGAGATCTCCCGCGGATCCAAGGTCAAGTACGAGCTGGACAAGCCGACGGGGCTCCTGCGCCTCGACCGCATCCTCTACAGCGCCGTGCACTATCCGGCGAACTACGGCTTCCTGCCGCGCAGCTACTGCGAAGATGGCGACCCCCTCGACGTGCTGGTCCTCGGTGAAGAGGCGATCATGCCGCTGACCATCATGCGTGCCCGGGCCATTGGACTGCTGCGCATGTGGGACCAAGGCAAAGAGGATACGAAGATCATCGCGGTCCCCATCGATGACCCGGCGTTCTGTGGCTACCAAGACATCGGCGAAGTGCCGAAGCACGTCTATACGCAGATCCACCGCTTCTTCCTCGACTACAAGACCCTCGAGGGCAAAGAGGTGAAGGTCGAAGAGATCGAAGACGCCGAGTCAGCCCTCAAGGCGGTGAAGGAGTCGTTCGACCTCTACCGGGCGAAGGAGTCTGGCTTGCGCGGTTGGGGCTAGAGCGGCAATCGATTTGAATGCCGCGCGATCCAGCGCCGATAGCGACTCGCTGGCCGTCCCGCTGACTCTCGAAAGGGGAGGTACCCTGTCGTCGACCCCGCGAGCCACCCAGCAAACCACTCTCGGCACGATTTCATCACGCCTCCAAACCGGTCGCCGCTCTAGAGAGAGACTGACCCGATGTCCGTGAGAGGCGCTGTGGTCGGGCACGTCGAATGGGTGACCTTCGCGCGCGTTCCTCGTGTGCCCGGGCCGGGGGAGATAGCTCGGGCGAGAGAGAGCTGGCGCGAGGCCGCCGGCGGCGGAGCCGTGGCCGCGGCGGAGATGGCGCGCCTGGCGGCGACTCCGAATGACGCGCTCTTCTTCACAGCGATAGGCACAGGCGACGCCGGGCGCGCGGTCCGCACCACCCTCGACGACCGTGAGCACGCGCTCTTCGCCGCGGCGAGAGCCGAGGCGCATCCGCGTGTATTCACGTTATTGGACGACGACGAAGGCGAACGCACCATCACGGTCCTCGCGCCACCGCTCTCCCCGCGCGGCGCGGATGCGCTCGCTTGGAACGAGCTCGATGACGTCGACGGCGTCTATTTCTGCAAGGGCGACCGCGACGCGGTGCACCACGCGAGGCGCGCCCGGATCCTCGTCGCCACCGCGCGCGCCCTCGGTGTTCTCCGCGAGGCGCGCGTCCGCGTCGATGTCCTCGTCCGCAGCGCCCGGGACGCCGGCGAGGCCTACTCACCAGGCGACCTCGACCCCGCGCCCCTCGCGGTGGTCGAAACGGAGGGCGCGGATGGCGGAAGCTACGAGACCGCGACGGGGGAACGTGGGCGTTTCGCCGCGATACCGCTCACCGAGCCCCTCGCCGACACTTATGGGGCCGGAGACTCTTTCGCAGCCGCGCTCACGTGGGGGCTCGCGGAGGGCCGGCCCCTCGAGGAGGCCCTTCGGTTCGCCGCCGAGCGCGGCGCCGCCGCGCTCGCGCGCCACGGGGCGGATCGAGCGCACAGCATCGCCCGGTCACCGTAGTCCGAGCTGCGCGGCCGCGGTCAGTTCGCCGCAGCCGGCCGCTCGACGAGGTAGTACCGCAGCGCTTCGCGCGCGACGTAGCTCGCCTTGATGCGCCACAAGGGCGTATTCACCGCCAGCGCCGCGACGGCAATCGTCGGCGCCTCAGCGGGCGCAAAGCCGACCCACCACGTGTAGCCGCGGTAGGGGTTCGCGCCGCTCAGAGTGCCGGTCTTGCCCGCGACCCGGATATCGGGGAGGAAGGGCCGGCCCTGTTGGTCGTGAAAGGTCCGCCGCGCCGTACCGCGGCTCACGGTGTTCTCCATCATGCGCCCGACCTCGCGGGCCGTGCGCCGGGAGATCACCGAGCGGAAGGCTTCGGGCTCGTGGCGCCGAAGCACGTCGCCCTGGGGGGACAAGATGCTGTCGATCATCGACGCCCGGGGCATCTGGCCGTCATTGGCGAAGGTGGCCGCGATGAGCGCGCCGTGCAGCGGCGACATGTGCATGTGCCAGAAGCCCGCGGAGGTGCGCACGAACTCGAGGCGGTCGGTCTCGTGGTGAGGGACCTCTCCGGGGCTCGGGCGAGTCGCGACGTCGAAGGGAAGCCCGTGGCCAAAACCAAAGGCCGAGGCGTAGCGCTCGAGGGTCGGGGCGTCGAGGTTGCGGTCGGCGAACTTCGCGATGACCGCGTTGATCGAGCCGCCCACCGCATCGCCGAGGGTGGCGCAGCGGTTGTCGGAGTCCGAGTCTTCGATGTGACGGGCGAGCAATCGGCTCGAGCCCCCGGAGTAGCAATGACGGTCATCGGCGCCGACGCCAGCGTCGACGAGGGCCGCCGCCGTGATGATCTTGAAGATGGACGCGGTCGGCGGTGTCGGGTCGAGGGCGAGGTCCGGGCCGTCGGGATTCGCGCTCGAATGACTCACGTAGGCGAGCACCCTCCCCGTCGCGGGCTCGATGGCGACAACCGACGCGTAGGGCACGGAGTAGCGATTCAGCTCGTCCGTGAGGTGCTCCTGGAGCCCCGGGTCGAGGGTCAGCACCGCCCGGTTTCCCCCGTCGAGATCGGCGACTAGGTGGTCGCCGTCGAGGCGATGGTCCCGGGGATCGAAGCCCGCCGCGGGGTCGACCGGCGCCTCATCCAGGCCTTCCGAGCCTCCTTGCCCCTCAGAGTCCCCGTCGGCCCCCTCGGTGACCTCCCGGGCGCCGTTCTGGGCCGTTCCGCCGCTTTCAGCCGAAAGGACGCCGACCCCGGCCCCCGCCAGGAGCAAGGCGAGGATGAGGGTGAAGACGGTTCGCCGAGAACGAGGCATCCCCGGAACGTACGGAGCCGGCCCCGGAGGTCCAAATAAATGGATTTCGAGACGCTAGGACCATGCCCCGGGTCTCGGCTACAATGCGCGGGATGGGGGAGGAAGACGCCACCACCAATCCGAACAAGACGGTTGTCACCGTCCTCAGCGCCGGCCCGTCCAAGCGCGACAGTCGGGACGCGTGCCTCGTCGTCATCTATGGCGACGACCTCGGCCGACGAGTCCCCCTCGGCGGTGAACCGACGATCCTCGGGCGCTCCTCCAAGTGCGACGTTCAGGTGGACCAAGAGAGCGTATCCCGGAACCACTGCCGCGTCTCCCTCAGCGGCACCCACTACACCATCCGCGACCTCGGCTCGACCAATGGCACCTACGTCAACGATGACCTCATCGACGAAGTGAACCTCCGCGACGGCGACCAGATCAAAGTCGGCCGCACCATCGTGAAGTTCATCACCGGCGGCAACATCGAGGCGAGCTACCACGAAGAGATCTACCGCCTGATGACCATCGACGGTCTCACGGAGATGCACAACAGGCGCTACTTCTCCGAGATGCTCGAGCGCGAGGTGAGCCGCTCCCAACGATACGAACGTGCTTTCTGCATCGTCTTGTTCGACATCGACCACTTCAAGAAGATCAACGACACCTTCGGCCACCTCGCGGGGGACGCGGTCCTGCGCCAGCTCGGCGCCATCGTGACGCACAAAGTCCGTCGGGACGACATCAGCGCCCGGGTCGGCGGCGAGGAGTTCGCCATCCTCTTGCCGGAGGTTGGGGTCGACGGCGGCGTCGAAGCGGCTCGCAAACTGCGAGCCGCCATCGAGGGCGCGACCTTTCACTTCGAAGGCACGGCGATCAACATCACCGTCAGCCTCGGCGTCGCCCAGTGGGAACAAGGCATCGACAGCGCCGACGGCCTGATGAAGGCCGCCGATACCAAGCTCTACGAGGCAAAAGGGAGCGGTCGCAACAGGGTCTGCTTCTGATTTCGAGCGAGGTCGGCACGTCTGCGGCGTTACTGCTCGTTTGAAATACCTTTGGTATTCCTGCACTCGCGCGCCTTGCATCCGCACCAACCTCGCTCGAAATCCCAGGAGGATGCGAAAGGATGCGGAGGGTGGCGCAGAAGCATATCGCGCCGTGGATCGCGCGTCCCGCGAGGCCGTTTAGCCGCCGAGCAGCTTCGAGAGCTTTCGGAGCACGCCGCGGCCGACTTCCTTCACGACGATCTCGACAAGGCCGAGGACGGAGTCGTCGTCGGGCGGCGGCGCGGCGCGGCGCGGGGTCTCTGGAGTCGGGGTCGGAGGCCTGGGCTTCGGCTCCGGACGCGGAGCGGACGTCGCGTCCGCAGTCGTTGTCTTGGTCGCGGTCTTGGTCGCAGTCTTCCGGCGCTCGGCGACGCGGTCGGCAGCCGAAGTCGCCGACGGGGTGACTTGGGCCCCGCCCTTCTTGGTGCCGGCCCGGG
>JAFDCW010000354.1 GCA_019312705.1 Deltaproteobacteria bacterium | reverse complement strand
CGACGCCGGCGTCGGAGCAGGACGGCGAGCAGGAACGCGAGGCCGAGGCCGAGGGGCCCATCGGACGTCGAGGGTGTGGTGCGGCAGCCGCATCCGCCGCCGTCCTCCGGGTCCGGGCCCCCATCTGCGCCGGGCCCGCTGTCGGGGCGAGGGCCGCCGCTGTCGGGGCGAGGGCCGCCGCCGTCGATGCCCCCGTCCGGCGCGCCGCCATCGGGCGCGGCCGTGCATGCGCCGGCGACGCATCGGTCGCCGCCCTCGCAGGGCATGTCGCAGCCCCCGCAGTGCAGCTCGTCCACCGCGGTATCGACGCACCCGCCGCAGTCGACCGTGCCCTCGGCGCACTCGCAGGTGCCGTCACAGCTCTGGAAGAGGCCGACGTCCCATGGGGCTGCGGCCGGGCGCGGCGTGCCAAAGGCGTCCAGGCGCTCGGCCATCTCGGGGATCGCCGTCGGGTGCGTAGAGCCCGCGATGTCGAAGACGTTGGCGCTGGCGCCGCGGGCGGTGGAGCCCTCTTCCGTTCGGAAGCCGCGGAGGAAACGCTGAATCTGCTGGGTGCCGTCTGCCGCGACAAATGCAGGCACCGCCGGGTCCGTGAAGAGCGGATCGTCGGTCGTCTCCGAGTTCGACTCGTCACCGATGTCGAGGTCGCCACCGTCGGTGCCGGTTTCGTACAGGTTGTAGTCGCGGGTCAGGCCAGCGCCCGAAGCCGCATCGCGCACGCGGTAGACGGTCCGGTCTCCGTTGTCGTGGAAGATGTTGTTGAGGTTGAAGAGGTCGACGCCGGGGCCCCCCGCCTCGGCGGGGTTGACGCTCAACTCGATGAGGGAGCGACTAATGTCTTGGTTTCGATAGAAGACGTTGTTGTGCAGGAGCGCGACCCGGGGACCCGCAAAGGCAAAGGCGCCAGTCCCTCGAATGCCGACGAGCAGATTGCCGCGCACGACGAAGTTCTCGGACTCGTAGTCAGCCCCGGCGTCGGTTTGCCCGAGGTGGCCCGTCTCGACGGGGACGTTGCCCGGGTCGGCGCCCGCTGACGGGCCGAAGATGTTGTTCTCCCAGAGCAGGTTGGTGGTCCCGCCCTTGGCGTAGAGCAGGTAGTCGCCGTGGGTGCCCTCGTGGAAGAGCCAGGACCCCCGGACCGTGATGCTGTCATCGCCATGACCACGGATGTCGATGCACTCCTGGAAACCGTCGCCCGTCGTGCGCTCGCCGGGGTTGTAGAGCACGCTGTCTTCGATCACGAAGCGTTGCGTGTCGTTGAGCTTCAGGATGTCGCCATCGTTTGGCGCGTCGTGCAGGTAGCAGTCGCCGATGTAGATGTCGGTCGACTCCTCGACGTAGACGAGGGCGTTTGTCCGGGGCCCGAGGTCGAGCTCCGAGTAGATGTCGAAGCCCTCGACGCGCACGTTCGTGACGCCCTCGATGAGCACCGCCTGCCCACCGGCGCTCGCAAAGAGGTGCGTATTGGCTGGCCCGTCCTCGCTCATGAGGGTGACCCCGGAGCCCGGTCGAAGCTGCGCCACGTCGTAGGTCCCGGCCCGGACGAGCACGGTGTCTCCGTCGCTGGCCGCAGCGAGCCCAGCTTCGACCGTCGCGTAGGTTTCCCCGGCGCCGACGATGAAGGTCTCTGCCTGGGCCGCCCCCGCGACCAGGAGCACAGCGGCGGCAATCAACGGGGGAGCGAGTCTATGGAGCTTCGGCATGCGCCCATGGTACGCGCTTCCTGGCTACCGGCCTGAAGCCCCGATGTTCGGGGGCCGACCGGTGACTACCTTCACATACTCGCGAAGAAGGACCCCGACCCGCGGGCCACGGACCCGGACGTCCAGGACCAGGTCACCGAGCGTGCCCAACGGCTTTTCGCCAAATGGCCGCCCTGACTCCGCTGCGGCCATAATACAGCGTAATTACCGACGCTTAGCACCGGTCGGCCAAAAAACCTCTTGCCCAGTCCTTACGGGTGCGTAAGTTACGTCTGCGTAAGTTACCGGACCGGAGGTTTGTATGGCCTGGATTCAAGAAGTCTCGAGAGCCTGGACGAAGACGCGCCGCACGGCGGCTCAGCGGCTCTTCCTCGACCGCCAAGCAGAGTTCTGGTTGGCCGAGGTGGATCCCGTTCGCTCCCTGACCGAGACCCGGGCCCGGGTCGTCCGCATCGTCGAAGAAACGGCAGACACAAAAACCTTCGTCCTGCGCCCGAGCGCCAATTGGCCCGGCCATCGCCCCGGACAGTTCACGACCGTCGAGGTCGAGATCGACGGTGTGCGTGTCCGTCGCTGCTACTCGATCTCGTCGGCGCCCGGCGACTCGCTCGTGGCGTTCACGGTCAAGCGGCTGCCGACCGGCCGTGTCTCCACGTGGCTGCATGACCACCTCTCGCCGGGGGACGTACTTCGCCTCTCGGAACCCGCGGGCGACTTCGTACTGCCCGAGCCGGCCCCCGAGAAGCTGCTCTTCGTGAGCGGCGGCAGCGGGATCACGCCGGTCATGTCGATGCTGCGTGCCCTCGATCAAGGAGACGCGGTCCGCGATCTGGTCTTCGTGAACTACGCCCGTAGTCGGTCTGACGTGATCTTCGCCGCGGAGCTCCAGTCTCTCGCCGCTCGCCACCCGGGCCTCGGTCTGGTGCTGCGCCTCGACGACGACCCCTCGCCGCGCCGCGGCTTCGACGAGGCCGACTTCGCCGAACTCGTCCCCGACTTCCTGGATCGCTCGACCTTCCTCTGCGGCCCGGCCCCGCTCATGGACCGCGCCGAGAAGATGTGGCGCGCCAGAGGCGCCTCAGCGCGACTCTCGCGCGAGCGGTTCTCCGCCGAACCACAGCTCCGGGCTCTGAGCGGGCCCACGAGCGAGGTCCTGGTGCGCTTCGGTCGATCGGGCCGTGACCTCGTGGCAACCGGTGCCGGCACGCTGCTCGAACAACTCGAGCGCGCCGGCGAGCGGCCACCGAGCGGTTGTCGCATGGGCATCTGCCACACCTGCACCTGCCGCAAGAAGAGCGGCACGGTAGAAAACCTCGTCACGGGCGAGGTGTCGAGCGAACCCGACCAGAAGATTCGGCTCTGTATCTCCGCCCCGCGCTCGGACCTGGAGCTGGACCTGTGATGGGCCCGCACTCCGCTCCCGCGCGAGCATCGCAAAACCGCCCCTCCGGCGAGAAAGCACGTCCCATGACGACCCCCAGCAAAGAACTGACCCGCGAAGAAGCGGAAGCCTTCGGTCGCGAGCTCGATGAGCTCCGCCGGCACGTGGTAGCCGACCTCGGCGAGCGCGATGTTGCCCATATCCGCAGCGTCGCCCGGACGGCCCACTACAGCGAAGTCACGGGCAGAGCGCTCTTGCACGTCGGCATCGGGCCCGTGTCGTTCGTGGTCGGCGTGAGCGCCTTGGCGCTCTCGAAGATCCTCGAGAACATGGAACTCGGCCACAACATCATGCACGGCCAATACGATTGGACCGGGGACCCGGCGCTCGATTCTCAGCGCTACGAGTGGGACATCGTATGCGACGGAGACGACTGGCGTCACTCGCACAACTACGAGCACCACACATTCACCAATATCCTCGGAAAGGACCGCGACATCGGCTACGGCTTCCTGCGCGTCACGCCCGAGCAGCCCTGGCGACCACTGCACCTGACCCAACCCGTCTTGGCGGCCCTGCTGGCTCTCTTCTTTCAGTGGGGAGTCGGCGCCCACGACCTGCGCATCAGTGAGATTCTCACCGGCAAGCAGTCTGCCGAGGGCCTCGCCGACCGTGCCCGGCCGTTCTTGTCCAAGGCGGCGTGGCAACTCTTCAAGGACTACGGCCTCTTTCCGGCGTTGGCCCTCGCCAACGCGCCGCGCGTCGCCTTCGGTAACCTGCTCGCCAACGGCACACGCAACGTATGGACCTTCGCGGTCATCTTCTGCGGACACTTCCCCGAAGGCGTGCGTGTCTACGAGCCCGAGGAGGCGGAGGGCGAGAGTCGCGGCCAGTGGTACGTGCGTCAGCTGAACGGCTCGGCCAATATCGAGGGCAGCCGTTGGCTCCACGTCCTCACCGGGCACCTCAGCCATCAGATCGAGCACCACATGTTCCCGGACGTGCCCGCGTCCCGCTACCCCGAGATGGCCCCGAAGGTTCAGGAGATCTGCGGCCGCTACGGCCAGCGCTACGGCACCGGGAGTTTCCGGCGTCAACTGGGCAGCGTGATCGGTCGCATCACGAGCCTCTCCCTGCCCGGGCCGAAGTCGTTCAAGAAGGCACGGCGCGACGGGACTCGCCCCTTTGCGACGCCCGGAACCTCCGTGGCCGGCGGAGCGCGTCAGGGTGCCGCGGCCGCTCCGTACCGCGCGGCGGCCTAAGGCGGCCCGTTCCCGCCTCCGATTCACATCTCGTAGACGACGATCACCGGAGGCCGGTCGTAATCGCCGACCTGGCCTGCGCCTGCGAGCGACAAGTAGAGGCGCCCCGTCTCGGGTGCGTAGGTGCCGCCAATGATGAGGTGGTCTCCGTCGCCGCCAAAGGGCACGTCCCACGAGCCGTAGGCGTAGGGTGCCGGGGCGGAGGGCGATTCGGCGGCGAGAATGTCGTCGACGTCGAAGAACCAATAGTAGTTGTCGTAGTCATCGGCGCCGCGGGCGCAAGGGCCGCCGCAGAGGTTGTCGTCGTCCTGCGTGATCTTGTAGCCGATGCCGCTGCGTGAGCCGCCGAGGCTGCCGAAGACTGCGAACGTACGGGTGCCCGGGACGATGAAAGCGTAGACGCCGCGGGAGATGAAGTTCCAGAGGTCCGATGCGACAGCGCCGGGCTCGCAGACGGTGGTGACCATGTCGTCCTCGACGCCGCACTGGTACTCGAGGGCATCCGGCGCGAGGTAGATATCGTCGCCATAGGGGAAACCCATGTGCATCGTCGTCGCAATCGTCGCGGAGCCCCCGGGCGCGGCCGCGACGAGAGCGCCGGGGTCGAAGGCGAAGAGCGAGGGGCCGACGCTGTAGCGCGAGACGATGGCGTAGTTGGACGCCCAACCCACGAGCGCCGGGCCGCCAAAGGCGGCGCGCAGGTCCTCCGGGATGGCCGCCATATAGCCCGCGCCGAGGGTCCCGCCCTCCAGCCGAAAGTAGCCATCGATCGTCCCGTCCAGCTGCCCGCCGCGCACGATCAAGGTCGTGTCGGTCATCTCGCCGCCAGCGTCGTAGTAGACGTTGGTATTGACGACGAGGTCGCCGTCTACCCACAGCATGCCCGTGACCCTGTCCAGAGACTGCGGGTTTCCCCCCGCTGCGTTGTCCATCACCGGCTGGAAGCCTTGAAGCGCCGTGTCGATCGCCGGCAACTCGGCCGCCGTCGTGCCCATGCCGAGGGGGCTGGGAATGGCGAACTCGCCGATCATCGAGTCGGGCTCGAAGCCCACCATGTAGAGGGAGTCATGGTCTGGCCGATAGCCGAGGGCGCCGCCGGAGTAGTCTGGCGTCGACGCGCCGTACATGTCCGAGGCGATCCTGAATCCGCCGACATAGGTGAGGTCGTCGATCGCCAGGAGCCCTTCGGAAACCGGGGGCACGGTCGAGTCTGCGCCCGCGTACCCGTCGGTAGCCCCGTCGAT
>JAFDCW010000353.1 GCA_019312705.1 Deltaproteobacteria bacterium | reverse complement strand
GACCGAGTGCGATCTGACGAACGAGGTTTGGGCGGCTGCTTCGGGCGAGTTCAGCAGCATCGAGGACGCTGTCACCGTGCGCGCGTTCCATACCCTCGTGCTGCACGATGACCGGGCGATGGTCGTCAGCCTCGGCGGCTGTCAGCCGCGCACCTGCTCCTGGTGGAACGAAACCTACGACATCTCCGATTACATGGCGCCCCTCGACGGGGGCGTCCCGGCCGATTCGGGCCCCGGCGCGGACTCGGGTGCCGGGCCAGATGCTGGGCCCGACGGCGGGGTGGCCGATGCCGCGGCCGACACGGCGCCCCCGGGCGTCGACGCCGGTGGACCGCTGCCGGACGATGGCGGCTGCGGCTGCACCGTTCCTCGAACCAGCTCGGCGTCTGGCCTGAACTTGCTTGGTCTCCTGGGGATCGTCGGGCTCCTGGCCATCCGGCGTCGCCGCCGGTCCGTGGAATCTCGATGAGAACTCGTTTGTGGCTCTGGGCTGCCTCGACCGCCTTGGTGGCCGCGGCGTTTGGCTTTGGGGTCACCGGCTGCGGCGACGATGACGCGCCCTTGGACTCCGGCAGCGACACCGGCGCTGGGGACACTGGCGCCGGGGACACCGGCGTGGATGCGGGTCCCGATACCGGCACCGACGCCGCCGCGGATACCGGTCCTCAGGATACGGGCGTGGACGCGGCCGTCCCGTGTTCACCCGCCTGCGGCGAGTGCGAAGCGTGCGACATGGGCGCGTGCGTTTCAGTCGGCGGAGCGCATGCGGTCGAGAGCCTGAACTCCGGGTGGTATCACCTCTTGGCCATCGACTCGGACGGTGTGCTCTTCACCTGGGGCGAAAACGACAACGGCCAGCTCGGCCATGGAGACGCAGAGGACCACCTGGTCGCGACGCGGCTCGCCGGCGCCGAACGGTGGATCGCCGCTGACGGTGGCTCCCGGCACAGCTG
Source organism: Deltaproteobacteria bacterium (assembly GCA_019312705.1). The sequence continues at coordinate 4,638 of JAFDCW010000353.1, read as the reverse complement.
CGCCGTGCGAGACGACCATACGATGTGGTGCTTCGGCGCCAACGTTCACGGCCAACTCGGGACCGGCGACGACGTGGACCAGCTGCTGCCCACCCAGGTGGGCACGGATACGAACTGGATCGACGTCGCCGCGGGTGGCCTCCATACCTGCGGCCTCCGGTCGGACGGGACCGCTTGGTGCTGGGGCTCGAATCCGGCGGGCCAGCTCGGCCTGGGCGCACGCTCCGGGGACGAGCACGACCCCGTCGAGGTCATCGGCGACGTCACGACCTGGGCGAAGCTCTCGGCCCAGACGCGGCATTCCTGCGGCATCCGTCTGGACCAGAGCATGTGGTGCTGGGGGGACTCGTCGAACGGGCAGGTCGGCCAAGGCGATACGCTAGACCAACGCTCCCCGGTCGCGGTCATGGGGGGCGGCACCTGGGCCCGTATCTATGCGGGGGCGCTGCACACCTGCTCCGTCAACACCACGGGCGAGCTCTACTGCTGGGGCGCGAACGACTTTGGGCACCTCGGCCTCGGCGACATGACGGACCGCCTCGTACCTGCGCGCGTGGGGCTCGCATCAGACTGGGGCAGCATCGGCGCCGGCTTCGAGCACACCTGCGGGGTGCGGGGAGACGGCTCGGCGTGGTGCTGGGGCAACGCCAACTTCGACCAGTTGGGCACCGGGGATACGACCGTGCAGACCGAACCGCGGCGCGTCGGCACCGCCAACGACTGGGCCCACGCGGTCGCGGGGTACTACCACTCATGCGCGTTGACCGAGACCGGTGCCACGCTCTGCTGGGGTGACAACGTACGCGGTCAGCAGGGCGGCGGCCCCGACCTCTCCGCTCGGAGGCCCTTGCCCGGCCCCGTCTGCTTCGCCCCCGCCGAGTGAACCTCGTCCCCCGTCGTTAGAACGACAGTGTCGCGGCGCCCTCGGCGATGAGCCCGAGCGTGGGGCCCGCGCCGGTGCCGAGAAATTCAGCAACTCGCCGCCCGAGCGGCCGAAAAGGAGCGCGTTACCGGAAATTGAAGAAGACCAAGAGGACCAAGATGAGTGAACCCACGATCGCCCCGCTCGGCTGCGCCCCGGCAAATCTCCAGCATGACGTCAACGAGGCGGTGAACCTGCGACCTGACGCCGAAGCCTCTCGGGCGTCGGTAGAGGCAGACGATGGCGGGGCCCACGCCCTTCATCTCGGTCTCGAGGCCGTCGATGCGATGTTGATGACGGCCGAGTTGGCGACCCATACTTCCGTCGTGGCCCTCGCCGCCGAGCTGGGTGGGCCCGCGGCGGCGCTCATCGGCTACGGCTTCATGATCGACCACGCCTACACCGAGGGCGATCGACAGAACCTCGAGATCAACGACGCCATGGCCCGAGGAGCGTTCGCTGCCCTCGAGGGGCGCATGGACGACCCGGACGTCAGAGCTCGGGCTCGGACCGACACGGCCTTCGCCGACGGCATGATGCGCGTCGCCCACCTGGCCAACTCCCAACCCGAGGCCTTCTACTCGTTGGCGATGACCGTGCGCGCGAGCTCCCGCGGCGGCATGTTGGCGGTCGCCCGGGGTGAAGAGGGCACGCCCGAGTTCCGCGAGCGCATGCAGGCCGACCCCGCCTTCGCCCATGGCGCCGGCTACATGGAACGCCTGCGTGACCGGGACCCCGAAGCGTTCTCCGCCAAGGCCGCGTGGCTCGAAGGCCTCGCCGCCGACGTCGTACACAACCGCCAATGCCCGGTGCGCGGCTGATGGGCGAGCCGTACGAGCTGACCGGCGTGCCTGAGGTTCGCACGGTGCCCAATGTGGTCAAGCTGCTCTTCGGCGTGGCCGCCGGCACCCTCATCTTCACGGCCCTGTCGAGCGCGCTCACTGGCAACATGGACCTGATCTTCATCGGCGCGGCCTACTCGACGATGCTGCTCGGATTCGCTCTGAGAGAAGGGCTCGTGCCCCTCTTGGCCCGGGCCCGCCACCATGCCGCGCGACGCCGAATCCGCCGAGCCGTACTGCGAGGCGACCCGATGGCCATCACGGGGCGGGTGCAGCAAATCTTCGAAGACCGCTCCCTGCTCGTCGATACGAATGGCAAGTCAGTCTATGTGCACGCCGCTTGGTCCCAGCCGACCGGCAGCCCGCCCCTCGAGCTTCGCGTCGGCGACCTCATCAGCGTCGAGGGCCCCAACGCCGACGACACCCCCATGGCCATCGGCGGAGCCGCGACGTTCCGCGACGCTCCCCGCCTCCGGGTCTTCGCGCCGGAGCCAGAGGGCGCCGTTTACGTCGTCCGGGACGGGGAGGGCCAAGTTCACGAGCGAACCGTGGGGTAGGGGGGGCTTGGGGGTCGGCGCACATTCGGAATCGAATGGCCGTGTCCGTTTCCGCTCCCGCTCCTCAGCGAGGCGCCGTCATTGTCGGGCTCGGCGGTTCGGGCACAGGCAGCGTCGTCGCTTGAACGTTCGTATCGTTGTCTTGGTACCGGACGTCATTCGACAGGCGCATGAGGTCGTAGTCGTCGACCTGCACGCACGCGCCGATCGCGGCGCCGGTAACGTCGCCGGACATCAGATCGACCGAGGGCGTCACGTCGGTCGGCGTATCCGCGGTCAGGAAAATCCCGCAAGTGCTCGCGTCGATCACCGCGAAGTTGGTCATGCGCAGCCGGCCCGATACCGAGATCGCACCGTATCCGAATTCGCGCTCCGGGCATGTCGTTGCCGCGCAGTCCGGGCTTTCGATTCTCTCGATCCGGACGTGGGAGAGGGTCACGTCTGCATTGAGCGACGCGACGCCCACCCCGGCCGCGCCCTCGACGACGATTCGCTCGCCGATCAGTCGTGCAGCATCGACGTTGATCCCATGCCCGGGATCGGCGCCCCCCGTGTCTCGGATGACGGCGTCGGTGAGGACCAGCTCCGTCCCCGCATGGTTGACCAAGATCCCCGCTTCGCGGTTGCCGGCTGCGAGGACGCGTGAAGCCTCGACCCGCCCGCCGAAGTGCACCACCAACCCTCGGCCAAATTGTCCGTCGATCTCCTGCCCCCGGGTGCCACTCACTGCCACGTCGGTCAGCGTGCTTTCCCCCTCGGCGATGACGAGACCCACGTCGCGATTTCGCGCTACGAGCATGCGCGTCGCCGAGAGCGACGCACCCGCCTGCACGTTGGCGCCGCGACCTCGAAGGCCGTCGCTGACCTGGCTCTCGGTGTCGCGAATCACTGCATCGACGAGGGAGATCCGCGTGCCTGGGTCGAACCCGAGGACGCCAGCGTCGTGGTTCCCCTCGACCAGAAGGCGAGATGCTTCGAAGCTCGCTCCCTCCTGAACGTTGATGCCTGCACCCCACTCCCCGTCGCGCTCGTTCGCCCGCGTGTCGCGGACGATGACGTCACTGACGATCGCCTCGGTTCCAGACCCCGAAACGTGCAAGCCGATGTTCCGGTTTCCCTCCACGAGAAGCCGCGTGCCTTCGAAGCGCGCGCCTCCCTGGATGCTGAGACCGCGGCCCCCACTGCGGTCGACATCACGGGCTTCCTGGTTTCGCACGACGACGTCGGTCGCGACGGCTTCCGCTCCCGACCCGACGCCGATCCCGAGCTCCCGGTTTTCCTCGACGATCACGCGGGTGGCTTCGAGGCGTCCGCCGTCGTTCGCGCTGAGCCCCCTGGCAAACAACCCACCACTGTCGGCGCGGGTGCCGCGCACGACCACATCGACGAGGACGACCTCGCTCCCGGAGCCGCTGACGTACACGCCGAACTCCTGAGACCGCTCGATCGCGATCCCCTCGAGCCTCAAGTGCCGGCCTCCCGCGACGCGGACGCCGGCCTGGGGCGCGTCTCGAATCGTGACGTTTCGCAGCACCGTCGGCTCACCGGAAGAGGTGACCGTCACGGCCGAAGCGGCGGGTGCTTCCCCCGCGAGGATCGTCTGCGCCGTACACGCGCCCACCACCTGCACGCCGGCGCGTAGGGGGAGCGTGCCACCGTAGTTCCCGCGGGCGAGGGCGACAGTGGTGCCGGCGGCCAGGGTACCGAATGAAACATCGGCGAGGGTCGTGAAGGGCGCCGCCATGGAACCGTCGCCTCCTGCGGCGGCCGCCTCGTCGACGTAGATGATCGATCCGCCGGCCGGCAGTGACGTCGCGAAGTCGCCGGGCGGGCACGCGTCACCGATCGTGCGGCACCCGGGTTCGCCAGGGAAGTGTGCCTCCCCCTCGGCGCACGCGGATGGTCCGCCCTCCGGGTAGGGATCGCAGGTCGTGAGCGCGCCGTCGACCACCGCGCGATAACCAGTGGGGCATGGGTCAAATGTAGTGGGCACTCCGTCGAGCCACGGGATCACCGGCGCCATGATGGCCCCCCCGCTCGCGTCCGGCATCGCGTCTGCGCCCCCGTCGCTCATGGGCAACGTCTCGCAGTCGCAGGCCGCGATTGCGAGGAAGAGGATCAGGGTCCAGGCGAGGTTGCTCTCGAACACGTCGGAGACATGGTAACTCCCCGGACCACCCGAGTCCCCCCCCGGTGAGTTGGGCGGCTAGTGTGTGATGCAGAGTCACGGGAGGGAGTATCGCGACGGGCCGCGGTTTCCTCGCAAGGAAGGAAGGCGATGGAAATGCACCGCATTTTCGAGGTTTCCTGACGCCGC